>DATLVM010000508.1:0-8946 GCA_035577445.1 Pyrinomonadaceae bacterium | reverse complement strand
AGCGGCTTGTGATAGACGCGCACGGTCCAGCCACCATCTTCCAGTTGATCGCCGAGCGAGACATAAAGATCACGAAAGATACTGCGATCGATTGCCGTCTCAGACGTGACGTTTTGGGCGGCAGTGAAAGCGCGCTTTTCAGGATGCATGACTGCAAAAGGCGCTGACCCTTGCTTCGCGACTTCAATGTCCGCGCGCATGGCTTGGTAGTTTGGACCTTGCACCTGCTCGAGATTCTTCAGCTGAAACTCGTAACCGCCGACAGTTACCGTGTCGCCGATGTTCATCTTCACGTCGCGTTCGCTTTGATAACTGGTGACCACTGAAATGCCGGCGATGAAAACCGCGACGCCGATGTGCGCCAGGTGCATTCCATAGAACGCGCGGGATTGTGCGGCAATCCGAGCGAAGATGTTGGCGGCGCCTGAGTGTGTGCGAATTCTGCTGATGATGTTCTGAATCGCCGTCGCGGTGATCCAGACCGCCAGCAACAGGCCGACACTCGCGCGCCATTTCCAACCACCGATCACAAACGGCAGGATGATCGCGCTGAGAATACCGATCGCGAACGCCCACTTCAGACGAACGGCGAGTTCAGGAATCGTTGTCTGCTTCCAACGTGCGATAGGTCCAACGCCGATCAGAAAAGCGGCGGGAGCCATCAACGGAACGAACACCGCGTTGAAGTAAGGCGGTCCGACCGACAGTTTGCCGAGATTCAGCGCATCCATGAAAAGCGGATAGAGCGTTCCGAGCAAAACCGATCCAGCAGCGACGATCAGCAGTACGTTATTGGTCAGCAGCAACGATTCGCGCGAAAGAACTTCGAACTTCGATCCGAGGCCGACTTGTTTAGCACGCCATGCGTAAAGTGCAAGGGAACCGCCGATGACGACAGTAAGAAATGCGAGAATGAAAACGCCACGTTTTGGATCAGTCGCGAATGCGTGAACTGAAGTCAAAACACCTGATCGAACTAAGAACGTGCCGAGCAGACTTAGAGAGAACGCGGCTATCGCCAGTAAAACAGTCCAGCTCTTGAAACCACCGCGCTTCTCGGTAACAGCGAGCGAGTGAATCAGAGCGGTGCCGACGAGCCACGGCATGAATGAAGCGTTCTCAACCGGATCCCAAAACCACCAGCCGCCCCAACCGAGTTCGTAGTACGCCCAGAAACTTCCCAAAGCGATGCCGCAAGTCAGAAACATCCACGCCACAGTAGTCCATGGCCGCGACCAGCGCGCCCAGGTCGCGTCCAGCTTGCCGCCGATCAAGGCGGAAATCGCAAATGCAAAGGCGACGCAGAATCCCACGTAACCCATGTAGAGCATCGGCGGGTGCGCGACCATCGCGGGGTCCTGGAGCAAAGGATTTAAGTCGCGACCGTCAACTGGAACCGGGAAGAGGCGCGCGAACGGATTCGACGTCAGCAACATGAACAGCAGGAAGCCCATGCTGATCATTGCCATGACCGACAGCACGCGCGCGATCATTTCGCTCGGCAAGTGGTTGCTGAATAGCGTGACCGCCACCATCCAAAGCGTCAGGAAGAACGTCCAGAGCAACAGAGATCCTTCGTGTGATCCCCAGGTTGCAGCGAGACGATACTGCAGCGGAAGTTGCGAATTCGAATTCGTCGCGACATTCAGCACCGAAAAATCATTCGAGATGAACGAATAGCCGAGGCAAGAAATAGCGATCAGCACGAAGATGAATTGCGCTTGCGCGGTCGGCTTCGCCAGCGCGACGAGTTGAGGCACGCCTTTGGCCGCGCCGATCAGCGGTAATGTGGCCTGCGTTACGGCCAGCATCAGCGCCAGGATTAATGCGAATTGTCCGATTTCAGGAATCATGGATTCAGTAGTGATATCTGCACGAAATGACGACTACATCGCCGCTCTTAATTTCATAGACAAGCCGGTGCTCTTGCTTAATCCGCCGCGACCATTTCCCCGACAAATGGCCCTTTAGTGGTTCGGGTTTTCCAATTCCGTCAAACGGTGAACGTGCTATGTCTCGAATCAATTGATTAACTCTCTTAAGTAGGGGACGATTATTTTCGAGCAACCACAGGTAATCCTGCCAGGCGGATTCGGTGAAGGTAAGCCTCATGCTTCAATCAGTTCTTTCTCCTCGGTGCGTCCGGCGTTTGCTTCCTCGATGGACTTCGTCAGATGTGCGGCGTTCGCCGGACTTGAAAGAAGGTAAACAGTTTCATTCCACGAGTTGAAGTCGTTCTTCGATAACAGCACGACCTCATCGCCGGACTCAGTACGCAGTACAGCCGGCTCTGCATCATCAATAACCCTTTCGATCACCTTCTCCAGATTCTGCTTTGCTTCGTTAACTGAAATGACGGTCATAAACGTCCCCCAATGTTACTTCGAAAGCGTCTTTGCTGCCTCGTTCGCCGAATTCTTGATCTTGTTAATGTCTCTGCCTTGCTCAAGCGCTTTGGCGGCTTCCGGCGGCATGTAGTTCTCGTCGTGCTTCGCGATGATCTGATCGGCGTAGAAAATTCCGTCGGAGCCGACCCGACCTTGTGCGACACAGCCGCGGCCTTCTTTGAACAAGTCCGGCTTGATCCCCTTGTAGACAATCGGAATGCTATTGGCCGTATCGGTGATCGTGAACTTGATTGTCAGACCATCGCTTTCAGTCTTGAGACTGCCTTGCTCGACTAATCCGCCGATGCGAAATGTTCGATTGACCGGCGCCTCTTTCGTGGCGACTTGAGTTGGGCTAAAGAAGAAAACGAGATTGTTCTTGAATGCGCCGAGCACGAGCCAGGTCGACAAACCCAGCGCGGCCAGACAACAAGCAATAAAGATGATTCTTTTATGACGCCTTTTCATTGCACTCCTTGAAGCGACCTATTAAGACGCGATTCCGAACTTACAGGTTGCGGAGCCACTCGCTTGGCGAGATTTCGCTTCCGCTTCAGCAGCATCAGCACTTCGCCCGTCAGCAGGACGAAAGTGACGCCGTAAGACCCCCAAACGTAGAGAGCGTAGCCGCCCATCGAAAAAAATTTTGACCAGTCCATATTATGCCGCTACCTCCGCCATCCACGGTGCTTCCTGCTCACGTTCACGAATGATGTAGCGCACACGCGCCAGCACTACCGCGATTGAATACAACCAACACGCTCCTAACAGCAGGAACATCGCGGTCGCCATCGACGGCGCCATCTTGAAACTGTTCTTTGAAATGGTCGCGCCCTGGTGCAGGCTGTTCCACCACTGCACTGAGAAATAAATGATCGGCACGTTGATAACGCCTACCAATGCGAGTACGGCTCCGGCGCGATCAGCTCTGCGGATATCATCTATTGACGATTGCAGCGAAATGAATCCGATATACAGAAACATCAAAATCAAAGTCGAGGTTAGCCGCGCGTCCCAAACCCACCAAACTCCCCAAGCGGGCCGGCCCCAGAGCGATCCGGTCACGAGCGCAATGAATGTGAAGATCGCGCCCGTGGTTGCAATAGCCTGCGCCATCATTGATGCGAGGCGCGCGTTGAAGGCCCAGCCGATTCCGGCGTAGATCGCCATCAAGACGTACAGAAACATCCCCATCCATGCCGCCGGGACGTGGATGAAGAGAATTCGATACGACTCGCCCTGCTGAAAGTCAGTAGGTGCGACAAAAAACCCAACATACATTCCCAGGATGAAGAGAATGGCCGCCGGGACTCCGAAAAGCGGGACCATCTTGCCTGCGAGTGGGTAGAAGTTCGCAGGAGCTGCGTATTTGTACCAATTAATTCTACGGTTACTCATGAATTTTTCGCACCGTCGCCAATATGCGCGTCGGAATGCGTCGCCATTACAACTGCTATTCCATACTCCCTCTCCCTCTGGGAGAGGGCTGGGGTGAGGGGCGCAGCTACGAGAAAAAAGAGAGAATAATATCTTTTGTTTTCCCCTAGGCCCTCACCCTAACCCTCTCCCAGAGGGAGAGGGAATAGTCTCCGCGCTAACATTCCCTTAATCAATCTCGTCTCTTCATTCCACAGATATCTTTAGCGCGGCGCTCGTTGCCCAGGGCGCGAAAACCAACGAGACGATCAACGTTGCTCCCAATAATAATAGCCATGCCTGGGCGCTCGTGCCCGTGACGGTGGCCTGGACTGCGCCGCTGCCAAAGATCAGAACCGGAATATAGAGAGGCAAGACGAGTAACGCGACGAGCACATTGGCGGCGCGTAATCCCAACGTCAATGCCGCGCCAATCGAACCGATGACGCTCAGGACCGGTGTCCCGAGCAGGAGCGAGACCATCACGGTTAGAAGAGTATTCTGCGACAATCCGAACTGAAGTCCAAGCACCGGAGCGATGACTACCAGCGGGATCTCAGATACGACCCAATGAGCAAGGACCTTGGCCAGCACCACGAGATAGGTGGACTGGGGCGTCAGAATCAGTTGCTCGAGGGTGCCGTCCTGGTAATCGTTGCCGAAGATTCGTCCCAGCGAGAGCATCGATGCGAGCAATGCGGCGACCCAGACTACGCCGGGCGCAATCGTTCGGAGCGTCTCGCGTTCAGGCCCGATCCCCAGAGGAAAGAGGCTGGTGACGATGATGAAGAAAAAGACTGTCGCCAGTACATCGGCCCGCCGCCGCCAGGCGAGAATCAAATCACGCCAGACCAGCCAGCCAAACATCGTCTGCACCGAAGCTTCAGTCATTAGGAAAGTTGCAGCCGCTTCACACTCGATGCGGTCAGATTCAAATCCTGATGAGTGGCTACGATCGCCGCGCCGCCATTTTTCAGATGGTCGGTCATGAACTCACGCGACAGCTTCATCGCCGATTCGTCCAGCGACGTCAGCACTTCATCCAGAATCCATAGGGTCGCATTTGAAGTTAGCAAACGCGTCATTGCTAACCGTCTCCGCTGTCCGGCGGAAAGTACCCGCGCCGGTAAGTTCTGTTGCTGGGTCAGTCCAACTCTGGCAAAAACATCCTGCGCCTTTTCTTTGCTGAGCGCATGACCACAAACCCCGGTCGCGATGCGCAGGTTTTCCATCGCGGACAGTTCATCCTTCACCGCGTTCTGATGCCCGAGATAAGCGACGATTGAAGAGTATTCTTCGCGGAGTGCGCGAATGTTTTTGCCGTCCCAAAGAACGTCGCCTGAGGCGGGTGTGGCCAGGCCGCAGAGAATTCGCAGCAAGCTGGTCTTGCCGCTGCCGTTGGGTCCGCGCAGTTCGATCAGCTCACCGCGTTCGACAGTGAAGTTCAGATCCTTGAAAAGGCGGCGCGTTCCTCGGACGCAGGTTAGGTTGATTGCTTCCAGCATCAACAGCTCGACCAGTACGAATGCAAAAACAAAGCGGACTCGCATCATAATCGAGTTGCGGAAAGTTGTCACAACAGATAATTGAATGCTTGCGGTATCGCGGTTGTTTTAAGGGACGGTAAGGGACGTTTGATTACTCAGCACTGAGACGCAACGCGTATCGCGCACCGTTCCAGTAAATCAGGCCGCGGCGGCCGTTGATTGTTTCGCTAATGACGTCACCCCTGGGCGGGGGATTTCGAGAGGTGTTTGACACCGATGGCTTTCCGGCGACCTCGACTACGGGTTTTGTTCCGGTCGCGTTCCGCAGAAGAAAAGACTGGCGGGCTTCCGGATTGCGCCAGCCCTTTGCCCCGACGCCGTGGATGATAGCGATTAGAGTGTCGCTTCTTTCGGCTTTGACCGGTTTGGGTTTTGCGGCTTGCTCGGCCTGCTTAACGTCTTCGAGCGCCCAATTCGCGAACTCACTGTTAATTTCTGCGAGCGCGTTGGGGTTCGGCTTCATGGCAATTGCAATGTCCTCAGACCCATCTCCATTGAAATCCCCCACGAGAGCCGATGGTGCGTAGTTTGAATCGACAGTTGCTGCTTTGTTGAAGACCCGCACTACCGCGTCATTTACTTCTTCGGTTTTGGGCGGCGCGAGCTCTTTCGCCGGCGTCGGCGCCGGCGTGGTTTGCGCTACTGCCGGCAGCGACGGCATCGATACCGGTTGAGGCTGAAGCTCCGGACTTTTAGCGGTGTCAGACGATTTACTACAACCGATCAGCATGACCGAACCGAAAAACATAAAGAAGAGAATAAGAGCGCGGCGGCGAGGTCTTGGATTAGTACCTCGATCGGTGCGGTGGCTCATCATCTTTATGAATTCTGAATCGACGGGCTGGCAGGAGGCGCCAGCCCGTCAATGTGTGAAGCCTCGTCACAGAGAATTCAGAAAATCAATCAACTGATTCTTCTGCGTCGTGGTCAGGTTGCGATAGTTGTTGATGACTCCGTTGGCTTCGTTCGCATGACGAAGGATTGCTTCGTTACGCGTGTAATTCAAGCCATCGTGCATCAGTTCGTTGCGCGTGCGGACGCCCCAAAGCGGAGCCGTGCGCAGCTTGTTCTTCATCGATTGGTCGAGCTGGCCCGTGTTCGGATCGATCACCTGAGCGATACCGTCACCCGTGCCGACGTCGTGCAACAGGAAGTCACTATACGGATGAATGATCTTGTTGCCTAAAGCATTCGGCACAGTGAACGCCCCGCCGTTGATCAGAGTTCCGGGCGTCGCCGTGGTTAGAGTCGAAATGTGACAAATGTCGCACCCGATTTGGTGAAAGAGAGACGCGCCGGCCTGCGCGCTGGAGGTTGCCGCCAACCGTGCATCTCGCGAAGGCACTTTACTTGCGCGCATGAAGCGGGCAAACAGGTCGATGTCGTTCTCCGGATCTTCTCCGCAGCGAATCGATGGGTTGTTGACGCAAGGCGTAGTGTCAGACACGTCGTCGCAAAGGGTGGTCACCTCGGCGAGATTCAGGCGGTTAGTAATGCCCATCTCGTTCAGGTAAGCACCGCTGGCAAAGGTCAGGAGACTAGCGTCCTGACTCTTCCAACCGAAGCGCCCGATGCGGAGCGCGCCGTTGGCTTCGGCTACCGGCACGAATGTCAGTTGACCTTTCATTCCGCTCGGTTGACCATTGGGAATATTTTGCAGAGTTGTGTTGGAAATGCACTCCACAAATCCCAGGCCCAGCACGTTGGTAGTCATGCGACGAGCGCGAATTGTTTCGGCGCCAGGCACGCGTTCCTGAGCTTGCTCGTTCGGATGGTTGTAAACGATCGCATGCGTGGTCACATCAGTAACCACGCCCGGGCAAGTTGCCCGCTGGTTGATGAGAGATCGATTGGCGATCGTCACTCCGACCAATCCGCCTCCATCATTTATGGTAACCGTGGCCGGTACGAAGTTGCCGAAACCGTCGCTATGCCCGGCTCTCAGCTCGGATATTTGACTGATACCGCCGGTTACCGGATTCTGGTGACAGTCCGCGCAGGATGTAGCGTTGTAAACCGGGCCTAGACCTTCGTTTGCGGCATCACGCTCTTCAAACGTATCTCGGTCAGCATCGTGGGTGGCCTGGCTGACAAAGGTCGCATCATTGGTTAGAGTATCGAAGCCGGCAGGAGCTTCGGTGGCTGCTTGGCTTTCTACAGTTCTTGCACTCCATGCAGGCAATGCGAGGGCAACTGTGAACAGGAAGAAGATCAGAATCTTCAGATAGGTAGTCATCTTAGTTTGGCCTCCTTTAGTTTTCGAAGCAGACCTCGAGTGGAGAAACGAGTGTCCGTCGCCGAGGTAACTTCGCTCAGTTTCCGTTGTTGTCCTGACCCTTGTTCGAAAGCTGGTCGAGAGAGGTGGGGGAAGTCGTCGCCGCGAATCGACCAGTACCCTGTTACGAGTGGCTCTGTAAAGCGAGCCAACTCAACAGCTAAGGCTCGACCGTTTGCAAGTGCGGCGAACTCTAATACGAAAAGTTAGTTGTGTCAATAGCAAATATTTTGCGCCTGCGAGTTCAAAACGTGCCTGATCGGATGATGGATGGAGCTGAGGGGGCGCGCTTTTTTTGGGCCCGGTGCTGTCAACAATTTAAGTGTCTTATTAAGTCTCTATGACCAGTTCCGTCGAACGTGATCGCGCCGTGGCGGCCATCACCGAACAACTTGCCGAGATTGAGGAACGACTGATTCCCACTGGCCTTCATGTGTTCGGCCGCGGATCCGAATTGAAAGAGAAGGCTGCAATGCTGCGCATGGTCGCGTCGTTTGATCGGCCGGAGCATGACGCTCGGGCTTTGCCAAAGCTTGTCGCGAATGCCCTGGGATTGGATTCCGAAGTTCTCAACGAATCGGCGACGAATGAAACGAGAGAATTGATTGATCGGATCGTCACTGAATCGATCGTCCGATTTTGTGAAGCGGGCGCTGACGAGGCTGCCGCTCATTTGAAAGAGAGCGCCAACATTAGGCCGGAAGATGCATTACCGACGTTTACCCTCCTCGAGAAGATTTGCAAACAGATTGATTCGAATCAGGAAATCGAATCGCTGATGCGCGCGTTGCGTGGCGAGTACATCGAGCCTGGTCCAGGCGCCGACATTGTGCAGAATCCGTTTGTTCTGCCGACGGGGCGAAACACTCACGCCGTCAATCCTTATTCAGTTCCTTCGCGTGCGGCGTTCGATCGCGCCAGGCACACGGCTGATGCGTTATTGCGCCGCTACTTTGACGAGCACGGCCGTTATCCGCGCGCGCTGGCGCTGGTCCTTTGGGGATTGGACAACATCAAGACCCAGGGTGAAGGAGTAGCGCAGGCGCTTTGGTTGTTGGGTGTGAGGCCCGTACGTGACGCGTTGAATCGCGCAACTGAAGTTGAAGTCATTCCGCTCGACGAACTAAATCGACCGCGCATCGATGTGGTGATGACCGTGTCGGGAATCTTTCGCGATCTGTTTGCCCCGACGATGGCGCTGCTCGATAAAGCTGTGCGCCGGGTTGCGCAGTTAGATGAACCGCTTGACATGAATTACGTACGGCGGAATGTTTCGCAATCGATTGAATCCAAAGCGAGTGATTTCGACGATGCGGTGACG
>DATLVM010000507.1:0-14983 GCA_035577445.1 Pyrinomonadaceae bacterium | reverse complement strand
CGCGGCGGCGTAGCGATGTCTATCCCCTCGAGCTTTAATGCACACACGACCTGCTATCGTTGTCATACGCCGCGCGCGCAGTCCGGCAGCAAAGACATCTCATCGTGCGGCACGTGCCATCAGCTCGGCGGCTACTCACGCACGCCTGAGATGATGCCGGCGTTCAAAGTGAGCTTCAGTCACGCCAAGCACACGAAGGTTACGTGCAACGAATGCCATCAGGTGCGCCCGGGCCAACCGCAGCGCCGGCAAGTGACGATGCCCGAACCGCTCAACCATCATGCGACTGGTCGCGGCCAGAGTTGTATGACCTGTCATGACGGCAAGCGCGCTTTCGGTGGCGAAGACTTCACCGCATGCAAACGCTGCCACACCGGTGCCACATGGCGCTTCTGACCAGTTACAGAACCGCGAACGGTAGCGAGCGGGACAAAGAGATTCTTTTTCAACTGCTGAACGGCCATCCTTCTCCGCTCACTACCGTTCGCGGTTCTGTAGTTGACTTCTTCAACAACCGCTGTTCACTTTCGCAACTAGGCTTTGACTCCGCATTCTGCTGAATAACTGGGAATGAGCGCGAAGGACTGTGGAGCGTCTCAACAGTTCTCACGTTTCGCATTGCCCTGCACGATCTCAAGCCCAGCCTCTAACTGCTGAAATAATATGACTTGTAGTCGTGCGCGTGACCGCGTCTGCGGTGGAACATGCGTTGCGATAAGGCTCATTGCCGAAAGAGGCGTGAGGGCAACATGAGAACAGCCGACAAAGACATCACCGCCAAACCGAAGGGATGCGAAGTGATTAATTGTCTGTGGATGGACGCCGGCGTGGTTGATTACAAGCTGTGCGATCGCTCCTACGACTGTGAACAATGTCCCTTTGATGAGGTCCTACACGGTTATCCAGTGAAGGGGTCGCGGGTCGCGCTGCAGGAACATATGCAGTTGGGCTCGTCATGCATCCTGGGCTGCGAAATCGCCAGCGGTCTTTTCTATGATCATGGACACACCTGGTCGCGGGTGGAAGAGGGAGGAATTGTCCGGCTGGGCGTTGATGATTTCGGTCAGCGTTTGCTCGGGGTGGCATATTCGCTCTCTTTGCCGCAACCGGAAACTGACATCAGGCGTGGCGATACCTGCTGCCGCTTCACGCATCAAGCAGGAGTCGCGGCGCTGTGCTCGCCCATCTCCGGCAAAGTGAAGGCGACGAATCCGGACCTCGCGACGCGACCGACTCTGGTCAATCAGGACCCTTACGGCAAAGGGTGGCTGATGTTGGTTGAGCCAACCGATCTACAAAGCTCTTTGAAGCGATCATTGTACGGCGAACGAGTCGCCCCTTGGCTGTTGCGAGAGATCGAGGCGCTGCGAACGATGGTGAGCGCGACCGACGGCCAGAGTATGCCAACGCTAGCGGATGGCGGCGTAATATCAAAACAGTTTCTGCACGGATTAGACGTCGAGCAAACTCGACGACTCATTAGTTCATTCTTTCCCGTCTCATCAAGCGATGAAACGGAACCCAAATCAGCAATCTTATTTTCTAAACGGAGGTCAACATCATGGTAGCCCTATTTGTAATCGTCACGATCCTTTTATGCGTGAGCGCCGACGCGATCGTGCAATGGCGGAAGGCGAAAAAAGAGCATGTGTCACGCAACATCGCCGATCAGATCCTACCGGCGGCGGCGTTCGCGAACATCTCGGCCCCGGCGAATCTGTTTCTCGACGGCGGGCATACGTGGGTCGAAGTGAAGCCCTCGGGCGCGGCGATGATTGGCCTCGACGGATTCGCGCAAAAGTTGATCGGGCGCATCGATGACGTGGTGTTGCCCGAAGTCGGCAAGGAAGTAAAGCGCGGAGACGTGCTGTTTGCCGTGAAGCAGGACAATCACCGCGCAGCGTTCGCGTCGCCGATCGATGGTCAAGTGGTAATGGTTGATCGCGAACTGCCCTGGCACCCCGAGATGATCCAGGACGACCCGTATCGTGAGGGCTGGGTTTGCTCAGTCAAGCCAAAGAACCTAACGCAGAACCTGAAGCAGTTGGTCGCGGCCGATGAGGCCAAGGCCTGGTTGAAGAAAGAAGCCCTAAGGTTCCAGGAGTTCTTTGCCGCGCAGACGCTCGACAACATGCAACTGGGACAGGTGCTCCAGGACGGCGGCCAGTTGGCGGGAGGCGTGCTGGAATTCGCGGATGACGCAACCTGGAAGCAATTCAACGAGATGTTCCTTCGTCCGCAAGATGCAGAACGTTGATTTCGATCGCGAGCTCAACCCCGCATGATCTCAGAACCGGGAGCGGTAGCGACCGGATCAATAGCATCGACGGAAGTCTCTTGATCCCACCGCATCCACCACCCCACGCGGGATGCCCGCGTGGGGACCCCGGTCCGCTCCGGGCACTGAAACGACACCCCGAATGATGGGTGAAATTCAAACGAGTTGCGAACTTTCACTCCTGGATTTCGGGGTTGAGTTTCGTGAGTGAATTTCCCCGCGATTTCCCGCCCAAACTTCATGCTTACTGACGGAAAGCGCAGGACTTCACAGGAATGCGAGTTGCTCAAATTCTCAACGCCCGATGAGGATCCATAGGTGAAAAAATGGAAACTCGAATGGTGACGAAGAAGGCGCTCCTCTTCGATAGCACGTTGTGCATAGGATGCGGGGCTTGCTACAGCGCCTGCAAAGAGAAGAACAAGTTAGCCAAGACCTCAGTCAACTTTCTCCGCGACAATCTCTCTGCGGACACTTTCACAGTCGTCAATCGCCGAAATAATCGGTACGTACGTCGGATGTGCATGCACTGCAACGAGCCGACCTGCGTATCGGTTTGTCCGGTTGGCGCGTTGGTGAAGTCGGAAGAAGGTCCGGTTTCTTACGACGCGAGCAAGTGCATGGGCTGCCGGTATTGCGTGCAGGCGTGTCCGTTTAATGTGCCGCAGTACGAATGGGATGATCCCATCACGCCGCGCGTCAGAAAGTGTGACCTGTGTCGCGATCGAGTCGCGGCGGGACTGGCGACAGCGTGTGCCACAGTCTGTCCTACCGGCACGACGAAGTTCGGTAATCGCGATGATTTGATAGCCGAAGCTGAAACTCGCATTCGCAACAACCCTGGTCGGTACCTGAATCACGTCTTTGGTGTTGCGGAAGTTGGAGGCACCTCGGTGTTGTTGCTCTCCGACGTGCCGTTCGAATCGCTTGGTTATCGAACGGATCTGTTGCAGCAACCGCTCGCCCACCTGACGTGGAACGTCCTGCACAAACTTCCCAAAGTGGTCGGTATTGGCGGGGTGTTGATGAGCGGCATCTGGTGGATCACGAAACGCCGTGAAGACGTCCGGAAAGCCGAACGTGAGAATCATTCGCCCGAGAAAGAAGCCAGTTAATCATGTCAAAGATCAGTTTGCGCTTGCCGCGGATCACCTTCTGGCGCGTGATTCTTTTAGCGATTCTCGCCCTCGGCGCATATGCCACCTTCGTTCGATTCACCCGAGGACTGGGCGCATCAACAAACCTCAGCACGCAGTTTCCCTGGGGCATTTGGATCGGATTCGATGTGCTGTGCGGCGTTGCGCTGGCCGCGGGTGGCTTCACGATTAGCGCCGTCGTTTACATCTTTCACATCGAAAAATACCGCCCGATTGTTCGTCCCGCAATTCTGACGGCGTTCCTCGGCTATTCACTGGTGGTTGTTGGATTGATGTTCGATTTGGGCCGGCCTTACAACATCTGGCATCCGCTGATCATGTGGAATCCGCACTCGGTGATGTTCGAAGTAGGCTGGTGCGTGACACTCTACACGACAGTCTTGATGCTGGAGTTCAGTCCGCTCGTGCTCGAGAAGCTGCCGTGGAAAAAGCCGTATCACCTCGTCAAGTCGATCACAATTCCGCTGGTGATTCTCGGCGTGTTGCTTTCGACGATGCACCAGTCGTCTCTGGGCACGCTGTATTTGATCGTTCCGCACAAGCTGCATCCGCTTTGGTATTCGCCGCTGCTGCCGGTCTATTTCTTCATCTCAGCGATTGCGCTCGGCTGCGCTATGACGATTTTCGAGTCGTACCTAAGCCTGCGCGCGTTCCGCAAACATCTTGATTTCCATCTGCTGACGAAACTTGGCGCGGTCGCAGCCGTGACTCTGTCGGTATATCTCGCGATTCGGCTGACCGACATGCAATCGCGCGGCGTTCTGTCGCAGGCATTTCAACCTACTTACGAAGGAAGGATGTTTTTGGCAGAGATGCTGCTCGGCGTCATCGCGCCGATCGTGATGCTGTTCATTCCGCGGATTCGCAACAATCAGTTTGGTCTGTTCACGTCCGCGCTGATGGTTGTGCTTGGCTTTGTGATGAATCGCATCAACGTCGCGATTACGGGAATGGATCAATCCTCAGGCGTTCATTATTTTCCGAGCCTGACTGAGCTCGCCGTGACAGGTTCGATCGTCGGTTTCGGATTTCTGTTGTTTGGTTTGGCAGTGAAATACCTCGATGTGTTTCCGCCCGAAGACATGAAAGAGATTGCCTCGGGTCGACGCGCTGAGTTGCCCGCGCTGGTGGCGTTTCGCGCGCCGCTGTGGAGCGCGACGACGGCCGCGTTCGTCATGGCAATGATCTTCATGGCGGGCTCAGTCGCGTTGAGCTACGACGGAATCAGGCTGCGGACTACGGTTGCGCCGCTATCAGAAGGCACCGGAAATGTTGACGTTGGGCGCGGATTGACTGAATTGAAGATGCCGAGCGCCATTGCGATCAAGATGGGAAAGACGAGCCCCGGCCAATGTGTCTTCAGTCACGATCGTCATATCAATAAAAAGAACCCAAGCTGCAATGAATGCCATTCAGGTTTGTTCAGGATGCTGCCGACGACCGCCGACATCACGCCGGACAAGAAGATGACAAATTGCGGAACATGCCATGACGGCGTAAAGGCAGTTGGCGTTAGGGACAACAAACGTTGCGATTCCTGTCACGCGAAGAATTAGCTCCCTCTCCCTTTGGGAGAGGGCTGGGGTGAGGGTTTACGGTGTTGTGGTTTCGGAGGACATTTTGTTCGGCCCTCAGTAGGCCCTCACCCTAACGCTCTCCCAAAGGGAGAGGGAACAAAACACTTGCCATCATTGAACCTTAGTTCGAAGCTCACTCTCTGTCTCATTGGCGGAATGGTGATTATTTTTTCCGCGCTCGGCTACAGAATCATTCGCCTGCATCGCGAGAACCTGGAAGACGCCACTTACTCTGCCGGCGACCGCATCACTGAAACCGTAAAACGCAGCACGCGGTACGGCATGCTGCACAATCGCAGTGACGAAATTAATCAGATCGTCAGTTCGATCGGTTCGCAGCCGGGAATTGAAAAGATCAGCATCTTCAACAAGGCCGGCGAGATTAAGTCTTCGACCGACGAACATGAGCTGTTCACGCGCGTTGATACGACCGCCGAAGCTTGCAAAGCCTGTCACGGACAAGAAGGACAAGCGTCGCAATTCCGCGGGGCGATTCCGCATCAACTCACGCGCGACCAGCGCACGCACATCTTTATCGACGCAAATGGCCATCGCACGCTTAGCGTAATTAATCCGATCGAAAACGAAGCGAGTTGTTCGAACGCCGGCTGCCATGCGCATCCCGCCGACACGAAAGTGCTGGGAATGATCAATGTGCGAATGTCGCTCGACGCCGTCGATGGTGCCATGACAGAGAGTCGCCGGCAGATGCTGAACAGTTTGGTGGCGGCAGTGCTTCTTTTATCGGCGGTGTTTGCAACGTTGATTTGGTTGATGGTGCACAAGCCGATTCGGCGATTGATTGCGGGAACGTTTCATGTGGCCGCTGGTGAGCTGGACTACAAAATTAGAGTTCGGACGCGCGACGAACTAGGCGACCTGGCGCGCTCGTTCAATCGCATGACCGGCGAGCTGAAACGAGCGAACGAAGAGATCAGCGATTGGACGAAGACGCTCGAAGACCGGGTCGAAAAGAAGACCGCCGAGTTGCAGCAGGCGCAGGACCACGTGCTTCGCGTCGAGAAACTTGCCTCGATTGGGAAACTCGCAGCGATTGTGGCGCATGAAATCAACAATCCGCTGGCTGGAATTTTGGTCTATGCGCGACTCGTGCTGAAGCGCCTCGGCCGCGGCGGAACGAATGACGGTTCTGACGAAGATACACGAAAACATATCGAGACGATTGCCGCGGAATCGGCCCGCTGCGGCGAGATCGTGAAAGGACTGCTTCACTTCTCGCGACAAACGAAGCCTCACGTCAAACCAAATAATCTTAATGACATCATCAATGAATCCTTGCGCCTGGTGCGTCACAAGCTCGAATTGACCAACGTGCGGACGGTGACGAAATGCGATCCGGATTTGAAACAGATCACTTGCGACGAGCAGCAAATCAAGCAGGCATTGGTCGCCCTCTTGATTAATGCATGCGAAGCCGTTCATCCGGGCGAGGGTGAAATCATTCTCACGTCGCGGTACGCGCCGACATCCGATTCGGCCGAGATCCGCATTAGCGACAACGGAGTCGGCATGGATGCGGAAACGAAACAGCACATCTTCGAACCATTCTTCACTACGAAGGAACAAGGCAAAGGTGTGGGGCTGGGATTGGCTGTCGTTTACGGAATCGTGACCGGCCATGGCGGCGAAATCGAAGTTGAATCGGCGCCCGGATGCGGCACGACCTTCGTAATTCGTTTGCCTGATCGTGCGGATGAACCAAATAACTCCCGCTCACCCTGGGAGAGGGTCGGGGTGACGGACTTAGTGGCGCCCGTACTTGCGCCCTCACCCTAACCCTCTCCCAGAGGGAGAGGGAACAAGATTGGAGTTAGATTATGGATACCAGAACGGCGCGAATACTGATTGTTGACGATGAAGCGGTCGTGCGCGACTCGCTAGCGGACTGGTTTCGCGATGAAGGTTACGAAGCCGAGACGGCCGAATCGGCGAAGGTCGCGCTCGAGAAACTGGCGAACAATAGTTGGGACATTTTCCTGCTCGACATTCGCATGCCCGGCATCGATGGCCTGGAGTTGCAGCGCAAGTTGAAGGAAGCACAGCCCAATGCGACCGTAATCGTCATGACCGCCTACGCTTCCGTCGAAAGCGCGGTCGAAGCGATGAAGCAGGGCGCTTACGATTACATCATCAAGCCGTTCAATCCTGATGACCTCGAACAGACGATCCAAAAGGCAGTCGAACGTAAGCATCTGGTTTCAGAGAACCAACAGCTCCGCACGAAGATTGATGAGCTGAATCTTCTGCATGAGATCGTCGGCACCAGCGCCGCGACGCGTCGCTTGCTTGAACAAGTCGCGATGGTGTCCGCCTCAGACACGACGGTCCTGATTCGTGGCGAATCAGGCACCGGCAAAGAATTGATTGCGCGCGCAATTCATGCGAACAGCGCCCGACGCTACATGCCGATTGTCGTCGTGAACTGCGGCGCCTTGTCGGAAGGCGTGCTGGAATCGGAACTGTTTGGTCACGAGAAGGGCGCATTCACCGGCGCGCAATATCGGCGCAAAGGAAAGTTCGAAATGGCCGATGGCGGCACGCTGTTTCTCGACGAGATTGGCGACATTGGATTGAAGACGCAGGTTGATCTGTTGCGCGTGCTCGAAGAGAAAAAGATCTTTCGCGTCGGTGGCAATGCGGAAATTCCGGTTAACTTTCGTCTGATTGCCGCAACCAACAAGAACCTCGAGACGATGAACAGCGAAGGAAAGTTCCGCGAAGACCTTTATTATCGCATCAACGTCTTTTCGATCACGATTCCGCCGTTGCGCGAGCGTCGCGAAGACATTTCGTTGCTCACTGACCACTTCTTACTGAAGTTTGCGCACAGCATGAACCGGCCTCTGATGAAGATGTCCCCCGAAGCGGAAGAGGTTCTAATTAATTATGAATGGCCGGGCAATGTGCGCGAACTACAGAATGCGATCGAGCGCGCGGTCCTGGTTTGCAAGACGCCGAAGATCGAGCCGAGCGATTTGCCGCTGAACATCAATCACAAAAATGGCGGCGCCCCGGGCCGATCGTTGGCCGAGATCGAAAAGCAGCACATCAAACGGACGCTGGAAGAAACGGGCTGGAACATTTATCGCTCGGCGCGCTTGCTGCAAATTGATCGCGTGACGCTTTACAACCGGATTAAGAAATACGGATTCAAGCGCGAGCCGCCGGTCGATCGTCGCGCTGCTTTGAAAGCAAGTTGAGCGCTGAACATGCAATCGCCGTCATGTGCGTCGGAAATCGCTTTGGTTCCGATCGGCGATGTCGATCGAGAGTTACTGGACTATCTGGCGTTCACTTTGTCCGATACATTCAGGACGCGATGCCGCGAATTGCCAATGAAGATCGAGGCGCGCCAGGCGTACAACCATCTGCGCCGGCAATACCATTCGACGCAACTGCTCCGGCAGTTGCATGATCTGCGCGAGGCGAGCTGCGGAAAAATTCTCGGCGTAACGGAGCTGGACCTCTTCATTCCGATCTTTACCTTTGTTTTCGGTGAAGCGCAGGTTGGGGGAAGTTGCGCACTGATGTCGGCGCATCGATTGCATCAGGAATTTTATGGATTGCCCGCGAACCGAGAGCTTTGGCTGACGCGGGCTGAGAAGGAGGCGACCCACGAGCTGGGTCACGCGTACGGATTGACGCACTGCCGCAGCTTTGATTGCGTCATGCGGTTTTCGAACTCAGTCGAGAATGTTGATGCGCGACCAAGTGAATTCTGTAACGTTTGCAGCGCGAGTCTGCTGACCAGGATAGATTCCACTATGGCCGCTTAAAGGTATAATAACTAACTTCATCGGAGGTAAATAGAAATGATCAATCGCTTCAAGGCCCGGCCCGAGGTTTATCTGTTCCGACTTTTTGCTTTGGTCGGATTAGTCGTCCTCGGATCGAGTCTGCTTATCAACACCAGCAGCTCGCAGACGAAGTTGCCAGACACAATCGTGCTGGCAAAGGAAGCGAAGCTGGGTCAGGTGACCTTCAATCACTTGAAACACGCGATGGAAAAACGCAGCGCGGACGGCACTTGCGTCCTTGCCTGCGTGGACTGTCACCACACGGCGCAGCCGGCGGCGGAAGCTGCGAAGCATCCACCGCACAAGACAGCCTTTCCGGCTGATCGCACAACTTCGCTGACGGCAGAGTTGCTCGAGAAAGATCCCGCAACCGTCGTCAATGCCTGCACAGATTGTCACGCGCGAACTGATCAGAAGCCAAAACTTCTGCCGGAAATTCCTTCGGTGAAATTTGAAGGCGCGGCGGAGGGTACGGTGATGACGAACCAACAGGCATTTCATCACGCTTGCGGCGATTGCCACGACGCGGCGGTGAAGGCGCGTCCGGCGTTGGATCCGGCGCCGCCGACTTCAAAGAAGTGCACCGTCTGTCATAAGAAGGCCGCGGCGTAAACGCTCGCTGAGGTATTAACCCCCTAGAGCCGGCGACTGACGAAGCGCCGGCTCTTAGCCCCACCGATGCTCATTCGCATCGATGCTGTCCGCGATTTTTCACTACTTTGTACTCTCCCAGCGGGAATTTCCCAATCTCTTGAGAAAAACTGCGCATCCTCAACATGGTGATGTTGTGCTTTTCTACAGAACGCGCACGGCACGGCCATTGCCCCATTGCCAAAAGAGGCTCAATTCCTGGCGTAGATGGCTCAGGTGACAATTCGAAGAAAGGTATTAGTCATAATGAAAAAGATCGCAGCAGCTTTGATTGGAATTCCGCTGGTGGCGGCGGCCCTGTTGGTTTCAGTTCCGGCGCGCACTGCTACAGACGACGATACGGCGGCCCTGTATAACGGCAAGTGCAAGATGTGTCACGGCGCAACTGCCGAAAAGAAGATCGATAAGACCAAGGCGGACGATGCTCTGATGCAAATCATCCTCGATGGCAAGACCGCCGAGAAGCCGCCCAA
Source organism: Pyrinomonadaceae bacterium (assembly GCA_035577445.1). Taxonomy (GTDB): domain Bacteria; phylum Acidobacteriota; class Blastocatellia; order Pyrinomonadales; family Pyrinomonadaceae; genus UBA11740. The sequence goes on along the minus strand of DATLVM010000507.1, from coordinate 5,029 downwards.
CATGCCGGCGTACAAAGAGAAAGGCATCACGGCGGACCAGGCGAAGGCCTTGGTAAGCTACTTGAAATCGCTCCAATAAGAGCGCTGGCGTTCAACTCCCACTTGAACGTTGCCGTTATCGGTGAACGAGAAAACGTTCTGCCCGTAGCTCTCTCTCGAAAGATCGGGAGGGCCACGGGCGTTTGTTCGTGATCGAGCCTTCCGCGCTGAAATGAACTACACTCTGTCCCCTGTTTGTTGTGACGCGAGTCACTGCATGTGAAATGCTCTGGCATTAGCTTGAAGCCGGTGCCTCCCGGAAAAGAGAAGGTCGTGGTACGCCGTATTGCTTTCGGAATCGTGTTACTCGCCACAGTTGTCTGCGCGGCGCAGTCGCTTGTCTCCCTTCGATCAGCCAAAGCACAAGCCAATCAGAATTCCAGCGCGACACCGGTCCGACCGAACGAAGGCGCAGTCATCGGTGGACCAAACGCCGCCGCATCTCCTGCGCCGCCACCGAACCTTCAATGTCAGGGCTGTCACGGGCCGGGCAAGCAGCTTCCTTATCTCGCAGGTTCGCTCTTTCACAATGAGCCGCACAAAGGTTACGACCACAGCTTCCACGCGCAAGCAAAGCAGAATGGCGCGAAGGCCGCGGCCTGCCGCGATTGCCATACGCGTAACGGCGACTTGTCGACGATGCTGCCCGCGAGCGATCCGAAATCTACTATTAATCGCGCGAATATCGCCGAGACCTGTGGACGTTGTCACGGCGATAAGTCCGTGATGCAGGGCAGCGGCATCAGTAATCAGGTTTTTCTTTCTTACCGGGAAAGCGTGCATGCAAAGGCCATCGCGCGCGGCAACATGAGCGCGGCAGTCTGCACTGATTGCCATAACGCACATGACATCGAGCCGGCCGCGAATCAACAGTCATCAATCGCCAAGGTCAACATTCCGAATACCTGCGGCAAGTGTCATCGCAGCGAGGCCAACGAATTTATCGAGAGTGTCCACGGCCAGGCCGTTGTTCGCGGTGTCTCGCGCTCGCCGGTGTGCACGGACTGTCACGGAATACACAACATCATTCAGCCCTTTGATACTGGTTCCAAGCAGGCGACGACGGCCGTGGGAACTGATAGCTGTGCGAAGTGCCATGAGGGCGTGACGCTGACGCAGGAGTTCGGCGTCGCCAGCGGTCGCGTCACGAGTTACAAGGACAGCTATCACGGTCTGGCGTCGGAGATGGGATCGAAAGTCGTAGCGAACTGTGCAAGTTGTCACGGAGTGCACAACATCCTGCCCTCATCGGATTCGCGATCGATGATTAATTTCGCGCACCTGCAACAGACGTGCGGCCAGTGCCACGTGGGCGCGAGCCAGAATTTCACCAAAGGGAAAATTCATCTGACATCAGGGTTGGTCTCGAATGTGCAGAGTCATGACATCGCCACACGCGGAACGCAGATCGTCAGATGGATTTATCTGCCACTGATCTTTCTGACCATCGGTGGCATGGCGCTGCACAATGCGCTGGTGTGGCGAAAGAAAGTTGTCGCGCGCCGGCGCCAGTACCGGCCGATTGTTCGATTGACTGCTAATCAAAGAATGCAGCACTGGCTGTTGCTCACCAGTTTCATTGTGCTCGTGTTGAGCGGCTTTGCTTTGCAGTATCCCGATTCAGTGCTGGGGTGGTTACTCGGCAGCGAATACCTGCGGCGCATCATTCACCGCGTCGCAGCCGTCATCATGATGGTCGTCGGCGTCTATCACCTTGGGTATCTCGCGCTCTCAAAGGATGGGCGGAAGTGGGTGATGGATATGCTCCCGAGGATTAAGGACGTGCGTGACGTTGTCGGTAACTTCACCTATTACCTCGGCATCAATCGCCGGAAGCCGAAGATTGCCCGCTTCGGATATGCCGAGAAAGCTGAATACTGGGCCGTCATCTGGGGCACATTCATCATGGGTCTGACGGGTCTGATGATTTGGTTCAAGATCGGCGTATTCGGATTTCTCGCGCGGGGCTGGATTGATATTGCTCTGTCAATTCACTTCTACGAAGCGGTGCTGGCGACGCTCGCGATTATCGTGTGGCATTTCTATCATGTGATTTTCGATCCGGACGTTTATCCGTTAAACTTCGCGTTGATTGATGGCCGAGTTTCTGAAGAGCTTTACCGCGAAGAGCACGAACTAGATTTCGAGCGCATGCAGGACCAGCCTCAATCGGAAGAAACCAACGCCCAGCCCCCGAGCGAAAAACAGCCGGATACCCCTGACTAATGGACAAGCATTCTCCGCACATCAGCCGCACTCCGGATCGCGTCGGACAAGTCGAACAACTCGCTCCCAAACCACCAAGCTTATTTCGCAATTACATCAGTCTGGTTGGCGCGGCGATTGTCATCGCCAGCCTCGTCAGCGTCGTGCTGCTGTTTCTCATCGAGATCAGCTCGTCGGCTGAGAATCCATATCTCGGCATTCTGACCTACATTATCTTTCCGTCGATCTTGATGTTTGGCCTGTTCGTGGTGATTGTCGGACGGCTGCTTGAGCGCCGGCGACGACATCGCGCGAAGCCTTCGGAGATCACGGCTTATCCGAGACTCGACTTGAATGATCCCCATTCGCGTCGCGCGTTTTTCGCCTTCATGCTCGTGACTTTCATCTTCGTTTCGGCGAGCGCGTTCGGCAGTTACCGCGGGTACGAGTATACCGAGTCGGTGAACTTCTGCGGCGAGACTTGTCACACGGTGATGAAGCCTGAGTTCACTGCGTATCAGGCGGGAGCGCACGCGCGCGTGGGCTGCGTCGGTTGTCACGTCGGGCCGGGCGCGAGTTGGTATGTGCGATCGAAGCTGTCAGGCGCTTACCAGTTGTACTCAGTTACGTTCAAGAAATATTCGCGACCGATCACGACGCCGGTGCACAACCTGCGCCCGGCACAGGAAACCTGCGAGCAATGTCACTGGCCGGAGAAATTCTTCGGCGCACAGTTGAAGGTCTTCAATCGCTATGGTTATGACGAGCAGAACACTCTGCGCCAGCGCCGCATGCTGATCGAAGTCGGCGGCGGCAGTCCGTCCGCTGGACCCGTCAAAGGCATTCACTGGCACATGAACATCGCGAACGAGGTGACCTACATTTCGATCGACGATCATCGGCAGGTGATTCCGTGGGTGCGTATCAAGGATCGCCAGGGCAACATCACTGAGTACTACGATCGCACTCGACCGCTGACGCCCGATCAAATTGCGAACGGCAATCCGCGCAGGATGGACTGCGTCGATTGCCACAACCGGCCGGCGCACGTTTACCTGCCGCCGGATGTCGCGATCGATCAATCGTTCGCCGCAGGCAAACTCGATCCTTCACTGCCGTATTTGAAGAAGACCGCGGTTGAGTTGTTGAGCAAGTCATACGAAACCACGCCCCAGGCGGTGAGTTCGATCGCCAGCGGCCTGGGCGACTTTTACGTTAAGAATTATCCGGACGTTTACGCGCAGAAACGGCAGCTCATCAATAACGCCGTCGTTGAAGTGCAGCGCGTGTTCCAAACTTATTTCTTCCCTGAGATGAAGACCGATTGGCAGACGCACCCTAACAACATCGGGCACCTTTATTTTTCTGGTTGCTTCCGTTGTCACGATGGCGAGCACGTCAGCAAAGACGGCAAGGTCATCACGAACAACTGCAACGTCTGTCACACGATGATCTATGACTCGGCAAATCCGGCGGCGTCAGTGAAGATGGGCCCGTTCATTCATCCGGTTGACCTGGGAGCGCTGGCCGATCGCAAATGTGAGTTTTGCCACAAGCCCAACAAGCCATTCCAACATCCAGTCAATCTCGGCGACATCTCCCAATTCCAATGCGTCGAGTGCCATCAGAAGACGCGCGAAGCGCCGCGCTAATGGATGCTTAAAAAGCTGTTGACTGGGAAAAGACAGCAACACTGCTACCAATCTATTGACACTCCCCGTCGACTCTGATATTTAGCGCGTGTTTCTAGACCTTGGGCTTCCCGATCCGCAGATCCCGAGAACCGTACAATCGAGACGGTAGACAAACCAATTTATGAGCGGTGTGAGGCCCTTTCTGAGCGCGCGCATAAAGCTTGCGTCATGCCAACCTGATCGGTGATGCGACTTCTGCTGCGCGTTCCTGTCCAATAACGCGCCTAACAGAGGAGGAACTACCGATGGGCCAATTGCCTGGAAAAACCGAATTTGTAGCTTCGAACGGCAAGGTCATCCTTGTCGTTGATCCCGACTCGAGTTTCGTGCAAATCACGCACAACCTGCCGAGCGGTGCCACGAAGGTCATGGAACTCACTAATTCCGGTTCTCTCAGCCTTCTGGGATCAGGAAACGACTGGGGCGCTCGCCTCGACGGCTTCCTCGCCACTTTATTCCTGGGGAGAGAACCAGGCAGTAATTTTGTTGTGACCCTAAATGGCAAGACCGGCACCTTCGCGCTCGGGGGTAGCAAAAAGGCTGGAAAGATCTTTCTCAAAGACGCCACGGGTAAGGACACGATAATTCTGGATGCAGCCACGGGAGACATAATCATCACGAACGCCGACTGCGCGGAGGACTTTGACGTGGACGACACGGGCGCTGAACCGGGCAGCGTCCTAGTCTTGAGTGATGAACCGGGCCGGTTGCGTCTGAGCCACAAACCGTACGATACCCGCGTCGCTGGAGTCTTATCGGGTGCAGGCGACTGTCGGCCAGGCATTGTTCTCAATCGTCGAGCCGCACACGAGGGACGCCAGCCAGTGGCTTTGGTCGGCAAGGTGTGGTGTAAAGTGGAGGCTCAGTCAGCGCCAATTCAGACCGGTGCATTGCTGACAACGTCATCGCTACCTGGCCACGCAATGGCAGTCAAAGACCGTGATGCCGCCTTTGGTGCGGTCTTGGGAAAGGCCCTTAGTCCGTTGGGCTCCGGGGTCGGACTAGTACCGGTACTCGTGGCGCTTCAATAGGAGGTTTACGATGCTATCACTTCGCGACGCAATGTTCGCAGTGGACGACACGCAGCCCGT
>DATLVM010000506.1:0-4627 GCA_035577445.1 Pyrinomonadaceae bacterium | reverse complement strand
CGCTTCTCCACTGCCCTGGTTGATGCGGATGCGTTTGAGTTTCTTAAACGTGATGATCCCGAGGGTTTTTTGAACCGTCGAGCAAGTCAAATGGCTGAAGAGCTGTATAATCTACAGTTTGTCTCATAGAAGTACGTTGTCCTAGTCGCGCAGCTCTATTCAAAACTCAGCTTCATCTTGCGGTTCGATTAACAGTTGCCCGACCAAATCTCGCCACGTCTCCACTACATCCTCTTTCGCGCGAAGTGATTTCAAAGCTTCACTCACCTGACCTTCTTCCTTCTTCAGTTCCGGAAACGCCAGCAGCAGCATCGCCAGATCGCGCCAGTCGGTTCCTGATTTCGGTTGGCCGCGGCGGGCTTGATACGAAATAACTTTGTGCGCGATTAGTTCAGGCGGTGAAATTACCAGCACGTCTTCAATTCGCTCCGCGTGCGGGAGCGATTCGGCGTTCCGCACATCGACCAAATGACGGTTGCGAGGTTTCGCAATCTGAAATAAACGATAGCCCTTGCCGGCGCCGATCACTCGCACGCGAACAGCGATGTGAAAACGCTCGCTCAATAATTGGCGTAGCTCTTCTGCTAACGAATCAGCGTGCGTGGTCAACAGGTCGATGTCCTGACTCATACGCGGCTCGCTCACGTACGCGTTGACAGCCTGCGCGCCAAACACAACCACATCGTCGCGCCCGCGCAGGAATTCGAGCACCGCATCATGAATCGTCGCGAGGGGAAGTTGTTCGCGCATGGCAAATTCCTCGAATGTAAGAGTTCCGGCGTTAAGGCTCATGGCAATAGCTTCAATTGAGTGATTTACTTTACTATACGGCGTTATGTCCACGAAATATTTCGTGTCTATGAGGAGTAAGGACCTGGCGCCAGCCAAGAACGTGTCCCGAAGCGTTTCTCGCAGTTCTGAAAGTCAATGAGTGATCGCACGATGCAATTAACGGCGACGACGTCCGAAGCCAGAAGCGCTGAACAGAAGATTCTGCTCATCTGTGCGCGACCTCACCTGGACGACGCTGCGCGCGCAGACCTGAACGCCTTATTAAGTTCGAAACTCGACTGGGACTGTCTAATTGCGGCGGCGCAGCGTCATGCTCTGTTGCCGCTGCTGCATCATCATCTGTCCAAGTCGCAACTCGATTTGGTTCCTCCCGCTCACGCGAAACAGCTCAAGACGGTTTTCCAGGAAAATGTGGCGCGCAATCTTGTGCTCATGAACGAGCTCCGGTCGATCACGCAGAGCTTACAATCGAGCGGCGTAGAGAGCTTTCCCTTCAAAGGGCCCGTGCTGGGCCTGATTGCCTACGACGATCCCGGATTGCGTCAGTCGGTGGATCTCGACATAGTGGTGCGGCCAACGGATCTAGCAAAAGCGTGGGACTGTCTCACGGCGCGCGGTTATCGCCTCACCAGGAAGCTCGACGCGCGGCAAATTCAGTTCCTGATTTCGCGACAGCACAACCTTCAATTCGCGCGCAACGAAGGGCGGCTGATGATCGAGCTTCATTGGCGAATTGCGCCAAAACTTTTTGCACCGGGCTTCGGCGCTGAAGACCTATGGAGCAAGCTGAAGACAATCAATCTCAAAGGCTTCGAACTAAGGTCGCTTCCGGTTGAAGAACTGCTAATGACTTTGTGTGTTCATGGCGCGCGCCACTTGTGGGAACGCTTGTCGTGGGTTACTGACATCGCCGCAGTCATATCTGCAACGGACGAGATTCGCTGGACTGAATTGCTCGCGATGGCGAAACGGACTCATACGGAAAGAATATTGTTGGTGGGTCTGCAACTGGCGAAAGAGCTGCTGAACGCGCAGTTGCCGCCGGAAATTTCGAAAGCAATCGCCGATGACGCAATGGTGGCCACCCTGGTAGAGACTCTGACCAAACGGATTTGCGCGGCGGAGGCCGACAATTCTTTTCCGCAGACATTTAAGTGCCACCTCCAAATGCGGACGGGATGGAGTGCTCGCCTTCGTTATTTCCGTTTCGCGATGTCACCTACCGATGGAGAGTTGGCCCTGATGTCGGTGCCGCGCGGATTCAATTTTCTGTATTATGCGCTGCGACCATGGCGGCTGCTGGCGACGCGCAGTTCACGGCATGCGAGCCAGAATCCTTGATTCCGACGCACACGAGACAGCAGATCCACTTGCGCTATGCTTAAATAGAACTCGATGCCCGAGCCATCCAACATCGATCCTCGCGATCGGCCCAGGCGACTGACCATTGAGCTCGCCAACAGTTGTAATCTCCACTGCGCTTATTGCCTGAGGGATGAGGACGCGCTGTATCACGATGCGTCACGCTTCATGGAGATAGACACGCTGCGAAGGTTGGTGCGCGAGGCTCGCGAAGTTGCCGCTGTCGCCGAAGTGAGCTTTACCGGTGGCGAGCCAACTCTCCATCCGCGCTTTGCAGAAGCGATCGCGGCGTGTGCCGCAGAAGGAATGCAGGTCAGCTTCGTGACGAACGGATGGAACTTCCAGGATATCTTTAGCGATCTGCTGCGTCACCGCGACGGTCTGCATCACGTCGCGTTCAGCCTTGATGGCACAACGTCTGAGACGCATGATCGCTGGCGCGGCAAGGGATCATTCGAAAGGCTGATTCGCGCATTTAGCTATTGTCACAAGTACGAAATCCCGTTTGTCGTTAAGGTCGGCATTCGCGGAGACACGGTCGCGCACCTGGAAGAGTTTGCAATGTTTGCTGCGCGATTCGGGGCCGCGCGTCTGTCGTTCGCGCACTTGATGCCAACTTCGCCGGCTTTGGAATCGAACTTAGCACTAACTCTTAATGAGCAACGACAGGCAGAGGAAGAGATCGCTTTGCTGGCGCGCATCTTCAAGATGAAGATCGGAATCGATGTCGGCTATTACAACATTGACGAAGCCCCACCTTGCACTCCGTTGGCTGGATCAAGCTACAACGTTGATTACAAAGGTCGACTCACCCTGTGCTGCAATCTCTCGGGCTTTCGCGGCGGCGACGGCGACGGCGATGTGGTCGCTGATCTAAACAACGAGACCTTTGCCGGCGCGTTGAAAAAGTTTGAGGAACTTAGCATCCGGCAGACGCGCGCGCGGCAGACGGCGTTGAGTACGCTGAGGGCTGAGGGCATAACCCCTGACCTTCAGACCGGTTCGCCGTGCTTGTTCTGCCTCAAGAGCTTTGGCAAGCTGCCGTGGCAAACACAGACGATCGAGATTAGCCGGAGCGCCCGGCGCTAAATCAATTTCAATTTAGGGAGAGACGCCTTGACGGCCATTACGATTCCACAGAACCAGGTGATTTGCACAGAATTCGACGGCGGCGAGGGCATTTTGGTCGACCTGCAAACCCGGCGGTATTACCAGCTCAACGAAACGGCTTTACTGGTTTGGAAGAGTCTGGAGAACGGGGCGGGCATTGATGAAATCGTTTCGAAACTGACGAATGATTACGACATCGGTTCGACTCATGCACGGGTGAGTGTCGAAGGTTTGGTGACTCGACTTAAGGCGTATCGCCTGGTCGAAGCTTTGCCTAAAGAGTGATTCACGCCAGCGGCTCTGCCGCCTGATGTGCGGAAGCGCTCTGCACTTCCGTTCCCGTTCACAATGAATTTGGGGCTTTGCCCCGTCAAACTGGGCATAGCCCAAAATCGAGAAGGCAGTCTTACCGGAAGGCCAAAGGCCTTCCGCACATCAGCCGGCATAGCCGGAGAGTTTTTGGGCAAAACTTCTTGTCGATGTTAATTGATCTATTTGTTAGCTGGAGGTTTGAGGTCTCCTCGCTTTTCTATTAAGCACGAACTTCAGCCTTCGGAACGCATCTGGCTCAGATCAACTCTGCATGGTTCCTCAGAGGGAAAGCGGTAAGTCACTGTGTAGTCAGGCGTCTCGGCCTCGTAGATAGGTGAGCCGTTGCTCTCCAACCACGCGTGTCCCGTTAACTTGCCGCTAACTTTACGCAAGCCAAATACTACGGCGCTCGGTTGACCTTGCTCAGCGAGAAGCTTGCGCAAAAGGATCGCTCGCTTCCAACACACCGGACGAAAAACAAAACGGTTCATTCCCAGGACCGCATCCACCGCCGTCGCGAGTTCTTGACCGCCGGTAGTCATCCCTTTTCGCTTGTCATCTGTCGGGACTGATAATGTTCGCAGGGCTGTCGGGAGTGATCGAAACCGCAAGACACAACTCAGGATGAGCGTCCACATAGCGATGCGGCTCAGCAGCCACGCGCGACGTGGTCTGGAGAAGAATAGTCTTAGGGCATCGACGACGATCACTGGTTTCTGCCTGCGATTGTAACAGAGGGTGTGAGTTGCTCTGGCGGACACGTGTGCGAGGATACGAGTGTTTCTGGCGGCCCACCCGGGAGAAGCTCATTCGTGATACGCTTCCTATCCGGCCGTAATTAGGCAGCCGATCAGACGCAGGAATTAACCTAATGAAGCGGGTGACGATTTTTTGTGATGGCTCAAGCCTCGGCAACGGCGGCGCCGCCGCGCGTGCCGCGGCAGTTGCCTTGCTGGGCTTCAAAGGATTGTGGCGCGCGTTTGGAACCTACCTCGGTCAAGCTACAAATCAACAGGCGGAGATCGCCGCCGCGGCGCTGGGTTTGGAAGCA
>DATLVM010000505.1:0-26681 GCA_035577445.1 Pyrinomonadaceae bacterium | reverse complement strand
TACGCGGTCCTCCTGCCGTTAATAATTCCGATCCGGTTATTGCTGCTGCGTTATTACGACCTCTATCGCGTGCGCGGCGAGTTTTCTTTCGTCGATGATCTGGCGCGTGTCTTCAAAGCGACCGCGATCGGATCGTTGCTGATTGTCGCCGCGACTTTTATGTATCGCGGCGGCGTAGCGTACAGAGCCTTTTCATATTCGCGCGCCATCTTTCTGCTTGATTTCGCGCTGGTGTTCGCCAGCGTCGCTCTGGTGCGCATGCTGCTGCGAACAGGCCAGATTGTCGTCAGGCGGCGCGGCATTAACTTAATCCCAACTCTGATAGTCGGCCGCGGCCCGGAAGCGTCATTGTGCATTCGCGAGATGCGCGCTCGACCGGAACTCGGTTATCGAGTCATTGGCATCGTCGACAATCTCTCTGCGGGAGTTTACGGGTCGCCAACGTTCGAAGATGTTCCGGTAATTGGCAACCTCGCGAATCTGCCGGAAGCCATTCGCGAATCCGGCGCCAACGAAGTCATCATTTCCGATCCGAATGTCCCGGGCGAAGCCCTGTTTGATGTGATGATTCAAACGGGACGGCGGCGTGGCATCGAGTTTCGCATCGCTCCAACGCTGCTGAATTGTTTGCCGAGCAAAACAGAGATCGATCAGGTAGGCTCGCTGCCGATGGTGACGCTGTTTCGGTCACCTTTGTCGAGCGGCGCGCGCATCGTCAAACGCGCTTCGGACTTCATCATTGCGTCGGCGGCGTTAGCGATTCTTTCTCCGCTGTGGTTGCTGATTGCGCTGCTAATCAAACTGGATTCGCGCGGCCCGGCACTCTACAAACAGGAACGTGTGGGGATGGATGGGCGGCTGTTTCTGTTCTTCAAGTTCCGCACGATGCGGGCAGACACGGACGATGCCAAGCATCGCGAATATCAGAAGCGCTACATCAGTGGTGATCCGGATTCGAATGTCGGCGACGATCAAAAACCGGCGTTCAAGTTGAGAACTGATGACCGCGTAACTCGGCTCGGTCGCCTGCTGCGGAAGACCAGTCTTGATGAACTGCCCCAGCTCTTCAACGTCTTGCGCGGCGACATGAGCGTCGTGGGTCCACGTCCGCCGATTCCTTACGAGGTCGAAGCTTATGAGCTTTGGCATCGCAAGCGGCTCGACATGAAGCCGGGCATCACGGGGCTGTGGCAAGTGTCCGGGCGCAACCGTCTGCCGTTCGATGAAATGGTGCGCATGGATTTGTACTACATCGAGAATTGGTCGCTGCTACTCGACATCAAAATCATTTTGCAGACGCTGCCGGTGATGTGGCGCGCGGAGGATGCTTATTAAGTTGGTAACCTTGAGTAAATCAAACACTAAACGCTCAATGCTTCGCCACACACTCGCGACGCTGGCTTATCGTGGCGGCAAGGCAGTGCGTGGCGCCTCGGAAGCGTTTGCTTCATTCAAAGCGTCAGAAACGACGCGGACGCCCGCGCAGATTCTCGCGCACATTGGAGATTTGCTCGAGTGGGCTTTGTCGATCGCTGAGGGCAACGAGACCTGGCATAACGCAGAGCCGTTGCCGTGGAATCAAGAGGTCGAGCGATTTCACGCGGCGCTGGCGAAGTTTGATGAGTATCTCGCTTCTGACGGGGAACTCAATGCGACCTGTGAACGATTATTCCAGGGGCCGATTGCCGATGCGCTCACGCACGCCGGACAAATCGCGATGCTGCGACGCATAGCCGGCGAGCCTATGCGTGGCGAGAATTATTCGATTGCGAAAATTGAAGCCGGCCGCGTTGGTGCTGACCAGCCGGCGGCTGTGCGTGAGTTTGATTGAGGAGAGCCTAAGCAGCCGCGGATTCACGCAGATAGACGCGGATAAGGAGAGCTGCGAGAAGTAGTATCCATTCGGAATCGGTTTATTTCAATCTGCGATCATCCGCGTCCATCCGCGGCGTAATTTGGATCGACACACTGACTATTCCGTCCGCACGTACTCCGCCCCGATATCTTCCAGGAGTGTTTCGAGCTTCTCGACTTCGTCGCTAGTCTTTGCTTCGACTCCCAACAAGATTCCGCCGCCGCGCACTCCGGTGTCATAAACCTTCGCCCGATGCTCAGTCATGCCGGTGCCGATCAGCAGTCCAATAAGGCCGCCGGTGGCTCCGCCTGCGCCCGCGCCGGCGAGTGCGGCTGCAATTGGTCCAGCCACGACCAGTCCCAATCCGGGAATTGCGATCGCAGTTCCGACCGCAGCGATCGCTGCCAGCACGGCGCCCACGGTTCCGCCGATTGCGCCGCCGACACCCAATCCGTCCGCCGCATGCGAGCGCGTCTGTACCGCGAACTCTTTATTGCGCGTCGAGTCGGACATCATCACGCTGACGTCGTCGCGCGTGTAACCCCGTTTGATAATCGCATCAACTGCCGCTTCAGCCGCGGCGCGCGTCTTAAAGAGGCCCGTAACAAATGTCTTAGACATAGACTTCTCTCCTCGATCTCGTTCATCCAAAGCTACAAAAACGGGGGAAGCAATTCCGCAGATTCGTGAATCTGATAAAAACTTACGGAGATTTTCAGGGGATGAAGGTATCTTGCGGGAAGGACCGCGCCACTGTCAAACGCAGCGCTCGCGCGGTTGTTTGACCGAAGAGGCCGAAGGCCTAAGAGCGAATCAGCTCCAACAAATTTTGAAGTTCGGCGGGCAAAGGAGCAGTGAATTTCAGTTGTTCGTGCGTCCGTGGATGACGAAAGCCGAGCTGCTCCGAATGAAGGAACTGACGATGCAGTTTCGCAATCGCTCCGCGGAGTTTTGGATCCGTCACAGTCTTGTCGCGCCCGCCGCCATAGACTTCGTCGCCGACTACAGGATGTTTCAGCCAAGCGAGGTGCACGCGAATCTGATGGGTGCGTCCCGTCTTCAATTCGACATCAAGCAGCGTGAACCGATCGAAGGCTTCGCGATTGCGGAACAGCGAAAGCGCTTCGCGTCCGCTGCGAACGATGGCCATACGCGTGCGATTGCGTGGATCGCGCGCGATCGGCTGATCGATTTGGCCATTTCGTTTCTCAAGCTGGCCGTGCACGAGCGCCACATAAGATTTGAACACTTCACGCGCGCGAAACTGATCGGACAAGTTCTCGTGCGCACTTTCGGTTTTTGCGACAACCAGCAATCCTGAAGTTCCTTTGTCCAGACGATGGACGATCCCCGGACGAGCTTTACCGCCGCGCTGTGATAACTGATGGAAATGAAACGCGAGCGCGTTTGCCAGCGTCCCCGACGAATTTCCGGCAGCAGGATGGACCACGATGCCGGCCGGTTTGTTAACGACAATTAGGTCGTCGTCTTCAAAGACGACTTCGATCGGAATGTCTTCAGGAACAAACTCAGTTGTGGGAGCGGGGGTGAGCTCAACTTCGATCTGATCGTTTGTGCGCAGCTTATGTGACGACTTGGACGCAACACCGTTGACGAGTACCGCTTGATCGTCGATCAAGCGTTGCAGTCGCGCGCGGCTCCAACCTTCAACGTGTTTCGCGAGAAACGCGTCGAGACGTTCACCGGCGTCTGTGTCAGTTATCGAAAAGGTTAGCGGCGGAGTGTCGAAATGCGCGTCCAAGTTTGAAGGTAAGCTCTTGCCAACGTGCCCTCCCTGTCGACCACCCCACGCGAGCTGCTCGCGCGGGGACCCCGGCAGGTCGGGCTTCTGACTCGCTGCTACTGTTTGCAGGGCGTGATGACCGCGTTGGCGGCCAACTTATCATGAATGAATTTATCGACGTCGGCTTCGATCAATTCGCCGTTGACGACCCAGGCCTTCTCAGTAAGTACATCACCGCTTGAATTACATTTCGCGGGATCGAGGAAGATATTCCAGGGCGATCCCCACTTGCGGGTGTCGCCGGTTAGCTGGCGATAACCATAGTGCGGAGTCTTGTCTCGATCCTCGCGCGATTCTGATTCAACGACAACCGGGTAGGGCGCGCCATTGGGGCCGAAGAAATTCTTCACGTCATCCCGCAGGCCGTATTCACTGACGCCGACGATTTCGAAGCCCTGCGATTTGTATTTGTCGTAGAGCGACGCCGCGACTGGCGCTTCGTTGCGCCAATTCGGACACCACGGAGCGAAGTAAAGGACCATCACCAGCTTCTTGCCCGCCATCAACGACCGCAGATCAGTCGGCTTGTTGTTCGCCAGATCGTTCAGCGTCCAACTCTTGTAGTTCACCGTCTTCTCAACCAGTGGCGAGTATTCGTGACTTTGCGCGAATGCCGCGCCGGCTGCGGAAATTAAAATGATGATGCCCAGAACTAACTTCTTCATACTTTCCCCCTGCGAAATCATTTTTGCGCGTTGATGTTTGGTTCGTCCAGCAGCGGCTTGATGACGGCCTCGAAAGCTTCGCGCGTTCGCTCGCCGATCATCTTCTCGCGAATTCGCCCTTGTCGATCGATGATGTACGTCGTTGGCAAAGGCGACGCCGGAAGTTGCGAACCCACATCGCGCCCGCCTAAAACGATCTGATAGCTCTGCGGAACATCTTTCTGAAATTGCTGAATCAGATCAGCAGTGTCGTCGTAAGAGACGCCGATTACACTAAGCCCGCGCGAATCCAAATCCTTTTGCATGGCGCTGAGCGAAGGAATCTCAGAGCGACAGGGAATGCACCACGTGGCCCAGAAATTCAGCAGGACGACCCGACCCCGAAGGTCCTTTAACTTAAACGGCGCGCCGTCGAGCTTCGTGAATTGCACGTCGGGAGCGTCCGCATACGTCTTATTCTCTACCACGAGCGGTGGCGAATTACCCCCGCGCAGATGAAGCTTTGACTCAAGATTCGGCAGAATGCTCGCCAGCCAACTACTCGATAGCATCGTCACGCGATTGCTCATCACGAGCACGCCGATCAAAATCAGGATGATGCCGGAAACAACTTCGACCTTGTGCAGGTGCTGACGAAACTTCGAATAGAAACTGAGGAACTGGTTGATACCTAAGCCCGTCAGCAGAAATGGCACAGCCAATCCCGCTGAGTAGAACGCTGAAAGAATCAGTCCGCCTTTCCAGCCACCACTGGTCGCCGCCAATCCGATGATGCCGCCGAGGATCGGGCCGATGCACGGCGTCCAACCGGCCGCAAACGCGATTCCCAGTGTCAACGAACCCAGCATGCCGCGCGGCTTTTCGTTCGAGAATTGTCGTGTGTCTTTGTAGAGATACTTGATCTTCAGCAGGCCGATCAGGTGCAAACCGAAAATGATGATTACCAGTCCGCCAATCACGCGCACCCAAACGTTGTTGATGATCGCCGCGCCGACCAGGCCCGCCGTTCCACCCAACGCTAGAAAAATCACCGACAGTCCCGCATTGAAAGCCAGCGAATTCGCAATCACTGCGCGGCGAGAACTGCTGCGCCCCTCACCTTTAAGGTGATCGACTGAGACGCCGGACATCAAAGAGATGTAGCCGGGAACCAGCGGCAAAACGCATGGCGAAAGAAACGACAGCAATCCGCCGGCAAAGGCAATCAGGATGTTAACGAGGGATATGTGCATTACTTCTAATAGAGACGAGTTTCGCAGACTGTTCCGCCAAACTCAAATGGTTGGAATCGCCGTATTGATCGAACGTTGCCATGTGCGGCATCGCTTCGCTTTAACGTGCCGCAGTTTGCGGTGTAGGTTCATCCAGCAACTTCTTGATCATCTTGAGCAGCGCTGCACTTTCGACGTCACTTGACCCGACGCTGATAAACCGCACGCGGCCCTGGCGGTCGATCAAAAACGTCGTGGGGATACTCGAGATACCGTAATTCCGCTCGTTGTCTTCCGCTTCTGAGACGGCCACGCCATACGGCATCGAAAATCTCTTCTTGAAATCGCGCAGGTAATCGAGTTCCTGCGGCTTTGTCAATTGCTTTCCCTCTGCGTGGCCGTAATAAGTCGTCATCCCTAAGATGACCAGGCCTTTGTCTTTGTAGTTTTGATGCCATTTCTCGAGCTTCGGAAAAGTTGCGCGGCAAGGTCCGCACCAGTGCGCCCAGAAATCAAGCAAGACGACTTTGCCGCGCAGAGTCGCCAAATTGGTCGGGGCCTCGTCGAGCCATTCATTGGCTTTAATCTCAGGTGCGATGCTCAACGGCAAAGTTGCATCATTAACCGAGAAGAGATCACCGGCATTCGGATCGATCTGTATCATGCGGCGCAGCGCCAACTTGTACAGGTTGCCGGACGGAAACGAGAGCGCGATTGAGCGCAACTCTCGCGTGATAGCCAGCGCGTCAGCCTTTCGATTCAGCTTGACGTAAATTTCTGAAAACATCACCGCGGCGTCATTCAATCTCGCGTCGCGCGTGTACAGTCGCAGGGCTTTGGCGGACAGCTTCGCGGCTTCCCACATCTCTTGACCATGCGGCAGAGCGTGTTCGTAATCCTTCGTGTTGAAGTAACCGGCAGCCACCCAATTCTCGAGCGAGTAACGATCCTCAGTGACTTGCGGCTGGTTCGCTGCGTACTCGGCGAGGCGCGCTTCGGCTTCCGGCAGCAGATTTCTTTTCACGGCTTGAATGACGATTATCGCGCGCGCGTTCTGCGCCGGCTCGCCGGACGCGCTTGCGTTCTCTTTCAGAAATCGTCGCATCGATTCCAGGGCATTGTCGAAATCGCGCGCCAGGTTGTAGAGCAACCCCAGGTAGTAAACATCTTTCCCTTCGAGTTTCCGCGTCGCCAACGTCTTTGCATAAGCCGCCGCCAGCTCGCGCTGCTCCTTCTTAATTTTGTCCTCAGTCTGCCGATCGTAAGGCATCTTGAGTTTGTTGAATTGCTCGAATTTCTTGTTCGCGTAAGTGTCGGCGTCGGCGAACAGGTCGGCGGCTGAGCGAGATTCGTTATCGACTCTTGAAGCCGTCGCACCTGCGACCGCGACTGAGTCGCTTGCGGCCGCAGTTTGGGCGGTTACACCTCCAAAGTCTATCAAGCAACCGATGACGACAATGATTGAGACGAAAAGAATGCGCATGTACTTCGCAGACGGTCGACGGGAGACTTGAGAAATGTTAGGGCACGAATCTGATGCTGTCAAAAACGTTCGTGTCAGAAGCCCGAGTGTGAACGAGGGCACCTCCAAACTAACGAGCCCTCCCTCACGGTCGGGCTTCTGTCGCAAATCGTTGCGGCGAAAATGCCGTCCATTTCGGTGAGTCATCGAGGATCGCTTCCGCAATTACTTCTCCCGTAATCGGCGCTAACAGAATCCCGTTGCGATAGTGGCCCGTTGCATAGAACAGTCCTTTCACGTCCGCGACGGAGCCTAGCACCGGCAAGTCGTCTTTCGCGCGCGGACGAAAGCCGGCCCATGAATCGGCGATCGAAATGTTTTGCAGAGCCGGCGTTATTTCGATCGCCAGTGACAGGATCGTCTCAACACCGGCTTCGGTCACACGCTTATCGAATCCGACGTGCTCACTGGTTGAGCCGGCCAACAAGCGGCCGTCGCGTCGCGGAATGATGTAGCCGCGCGAACTGTAAATTACATGACGGGCAAAACCGGGCGCGTTGAAGCAAAGCATCTGCCCGCGAATCGGTTCGATTTCCAGTCGCGGCAGCAACGCTTCTGCTGCTTGTATCAACGAACTCCACGCACCTGCCGCGATGACGATCCTCTTCGCACTTAAGAATCCGAGTTCAGTCTGAATTCCCGTGACTGCGCCGTCGGAAATTTGAATCTTTCGCACGCCGCAACCGGTAATCAGTCTTACACCATGCCGCTGATTCGCGATTACCAGCGCCTCGACCAGCTTTCGATTATCGACTTGATAATCGTTTGGAAAACTCAAAGCAGATCGAACATTCGTTGATAAGCGAGGCTCGACCGCGCGAGCTTTATCACCCGTCAACCATTCAACTCTCAATCCTTGAGTGCGTTGCCACTCGATGCGATGACGCAGCTCGGCTTCTTCGTCTTCGCTAAACGCGACAGACATCGTGCCGGTGGTGTCGAGCTCAACATCAATGCCTGATTCAGCTTGCAATTCCGCCGCGAACTGCGGATACAAGTCGCGGCTGGCGCAGCCGAGCCGAAAGAAATCATCCGACGCGTCGGCTTCAATCTGTGGCGCAAGAATCCCGCCCGCCGCCCATGACGCTTCACGGCCGCACTCCTGTCTTTCAATAACAACAACGTCGCGCATACCCCGACGCGTCAACGCGCGCGCGATGCTTAGACCGATGACGCCGCCGCCGACGATAGCTACTTCGGCAGATTGATTCGCGTGTCTATCTTCGTTGGAACGCACGGTCTTGCCTGTCGTGTCTTACTTTGCGGTTTTTCTTTGCGGCTTTGCGCCTTTGCGTGAGATGTCCGCGCGGAAAAGGCTAGTTCACGCGAAGACGCCAAGTCGCAAAGATTCGCAAAGAAAAACTAAGACACCGTCTTACCTGTCAGTTTGTCAGTTTCCGCTCGAACATTTATTCTGCTTAGTCGATTGCAAAAGCTGGGAAGAAGAGGTGAGTGTTTGCTGCCTACTGCCCCTGCTTACTGCCTACTGTCTTATGGCGCATCGTATCACACTGATTCCTGGCGACGGCATCGGCCCTGAAATCACTTCGGCCGTAACTCGCATCATCGAAGCTTCCGGTGTTCAGATCGAGTGGGAAGAACACCTCGCCGGCCAGGCGGCGCTGGATAAGTATGGCAACACTCTGCCAGGTGAATTGCTCGAATCGATCAAGCGAAACAAGATTGGTTTGAAAGGGCCGATTACTACGCCGGTTGGCAAAGGCTTCACCTCGGTCAACGTCGGGTTGCGCAAAGCGCTCGATCTTTATGCCAACCTGCGGCCGATTCGGGCGCTGCCTAACATTCCCTGCCGCAATCCGACTCTGGATTTGGTAGTCGTACGCGAAAATACGGAAAGCCTCTATTCCGGATTGGAGCACGAGATCATCCCCGGCGTCGTCGAGAGTTTGAAGATCATTACCGAGAAGGCCTCCACACGCATCGCGCGTTTTGCCTGCGCTTATGCCCGCAATGAAAAACGGAAGAAGATAACCTGCGTGCACAAGGCGAACATTATGAAGCTCTCGGACGGATTGTTCCTCAGGTGCTTTGAAGAAGTAGGCAAGCTTTATCCGGAAATCGAGCGGCAAAACATGATCGTTGATAACGCTTCGATGCAGCTGGTGATGCGGCCTGAGCAATTCGACATTCTGCTGTGCGAAAATCTCTATGGCGATATCGTTTCCGACTTGTGCGCGGGGCTGATTGGTGGGCTGGGTTTAGTGCCTGGCGCGAACATCGGCGAGAAAGGCGCGGTATTTGAAGCGGTGCACGGTTCAGCTCCGGACATTGCCGGAAAGGGAATCGCGAATCCGACGGCACTGCTGCAATCCGCAATCTTGATGCTGACTCACATTGAAGAGCGCGCCGCGGCAACGAAGATCGAATCCGCGATGCTGAAAGTGTTTGAGGACGGCCAGGTTCGCACGCGCGATGTTGGCGGCACCGCGACGACTGACGAGTTCGCGGATGCGATTATCGGCTCTTTAAGGTGAGTTCGAGCCTTGCAACTCCTAAGACAAGATGAATAAGGCCACACTACGCGAACTGAATGTTGAAATAGATAAGCTAGAGAGCGATTCGAAGATCAGTTGGATGGAAGCGGAGGAGCGCCTGTTTCGAATTCTTCTCCCTCTCCTCCATGCGGATGGTTATTCCGCACGGTCGTTACCGCGATCTCTGGACACCGCCTTCGATTACTTAGCCGAAAAACCTGCTGGCGACAGAACTTCATTTACGTTAGGCATCCAGTACAAACACAGATGGAGAAGGCCAATTTCGTTCGATGAAATTGCCTCATTAATCGTAAGGTCACAAGTGCACAAAATAGATCGCGCCCTCCTTATAACCAATTCCAAGTTCAGTAACCGAGTCCTGCAACAAGTGGCCCAAATAGAAAAGACATTTCCAACAGCTGTAGAACTCCTTGATTTAAGCTCTCTAAGAGGTTGGGCTTCAAGGATTGAACGAAAGCTAAAAGGTGGATATTCCAAGATTGTTGCTGCCGTCGTTGATTTGTCCAAACAATGTGCGCGATGGATTGCTGACGACCCAAAAGGTCTAGATGCCCTGGAATGGCGTGATATGGAACGCATGCTCGCCGCGGTATTTGAAAAACTCGGATTTGACGTGACTCTTACCGAAGGAAGCAAAGACCGAGGCAAGGATCTAGTCCTTCTGTGCACGGTGCGCGGCAGGCAGCGAAGTTACATTGTGGAAGTAAAGCACTGGCGTTCTGGAAAACGCGTGGGCAAGCGTTACGTAAGCGACTTCGTTAGTGTGATTGCCCGCGAGCAACATGCGGGAGGGTTGTATCTGGCCACTTATGGCTTTAGTGAGAATGCGTTTGAAGCTCTAACGGAAGTTCAGCGTGAAACGCTCAAACTGGGAGCGGAGAAGAAAATAGTATCGGTCTGTCGCAGCTTTGTGAAAGCCGAGTCAGGGATTTGGTCTGCGCCTTCCCACCTTCCTGATTTGCTGTTTGAAGAAGGCGAACTGCTGCCGCCCAACAATTAATATCAGCTTGGTCTGAACAGGAGTTAGAAATGCGAAGAAATGTGCCAATGAGTGCTCGGCCTAAACCGAACCAAGGGGACGATTTGGCTGACCGCGGACAAGCTGCCTATCGTAAGCGGCTCGCTTCCGTTCTTGAGCCTTCACACGACGGCGAGTTCGTCGCCATCGAACCTGACTCCGGACGTTACTTCCTCGGCAGCACGGCAAGTGCGGCGCTTGTTGCTGCTCACTCGTCTATGGCAAACAATCTCTTCTACCTCACGCGCGTAGGTCGTGAAACCGCGCACACCGTTCGCAACTATTTCGAGGCCCCGGCATTTATCGCGCTCCGCTAAGTACCCAATCGCCCATCATTGCCCCGTTCTTGCC
Organism: Pyrinomonadaceae bacterium; assembly: GCA_035577445.1. GTDB lineage: Bacteria > Acidobacteriota > Blastocatellia > Pyrinomonadales > Pyrinomonadaceae > UBA11740. Next base: position 15,739 of record DATLVM010000505.1, on the reverse strand, counting down.
TCGTGCTAGACTCATCAGTCATGCCACGAATCGTCTCTTTTCTTCCGTCAGCCACTGAGATGGTTTGCGCGCTTGGGCTGAGCGACTCACTGGTCGGCATCACGCACGAGTGCGACTATCCCGAATCAATCAAGTCAAAACCTGTCGTCGTTCGCAACGTGCTCCCGATCGAAACGATGAGCCAGAGCGAGATTGATCGCGCCGTTGCTGATCGCATGCGACAAGGGCTGAGCCTCTATCAAATCGACGAGCAACTTCTGGCGGAACTCGCGCCCGATCTAATTCTCACTCAGAACCTTTGCCAAGTGTGCGCGCCGTCGGGAAATGAAGTGTCTCAGGTTTTGAAGGCTCTGCCGCATGAGCCTGAGATTCTCTGGATGACGCCACAGTCCATTGCGGAAATCTTTCAGAACCTGCGCGACCTCGGCGTGGCCACCGGCGAATCGCTCAGGGCAGAAGTCTTAATCGAGGACTGTCAGGCCCGCCTCGAAAAGCTGCGTGCAGCAACGCGCGAGCTGCCTCAACCACGAGTGTTTTGCATGGAATGGCTCGACCCGGTTTATGCGTGCGGCCACTGGGTGCCGGAACTGGTGAAGATTGCCGGCGGCGTTGATGGAGTCGGTCGCGACGGCAGCGAATCAGTGCGCGTCCCCTGGGCGAAAGTCGCGGAATGGGCGCCGGAAATTCTCGTCATTATGCCTTGCGGATTCAACCTCTCGCAGACCATGCGGCAAGTCTGGGAACACTTTGGCCCTTACTCGTCATTTTCTTCAGAGCACGCGACGTTGTTCTTTAATCTGCCCGCCGTTCGTAATGATCGTGTCTATGCCGTCGATGCCAATTCGTACTTCGCGCGGCCAGGGCCTCGCGTGGTCGAAGGCGCAGAGTTGCTCGCACACCTATTTCATCCGAAGGAAATTCCGTGGCACGGTCCAGCTAATGCTTTTCAACAAGTTGACCTCGATCTATTGCGCGGATCTCTCACTGAGCCTCGCGACTATTATCACGAAGGCGACGCCGTAGTATTTACCGAGAGTTACCTGAAGCGGCGCGGCTACTGTTGCGGAAGTGGCTGCCGTCATTGCCCCTACTAAGAGAGTCGTTACTTGAGTTGTGCTTGCGTTTTCTTGGGCAGCTTCCCAAATACTAAATCATAAGACTGGCTCAGCAGCGCCTTAAGTTCTTTATCTCTGAGCACGCCGAATCTCTCAAGCGCGACCCACTTATTACGCGCCATGTAAGGCGCGGGGTCTATTCCATCCTCTTCAATCAACTCGTTGAATTTCTCTTCGGTACACTTGAAGGACATGACATATTTCGCCGGCCCTTCCAGGACCATCACCGCAAACATCTTCCCGGCGATCTTGAAGACCAGGTCGTTGCCCCACTGCACATTCTCAGTCGCATGGGGAAACGAAAGGCAATGCGCGCGCACCGATTCCCTATCCACTTTACATGTCCTCCAAAACCAGCAAAGCGGTCTGGCCTCCGCCCGAAGTTACATTCAAGAGCGTTGAAGACGACAGACGAATCAGAGCGCCTTCGACTTCGTTATTGAACAGAAACGGGTTGAAGTCAATGAACACTTCCTCAGCGTGCACGCGATCGCTGAACAATGTGATCGAATGTTTGGTCATCGGCACACGCTCCTGCACGACGTAGGGACGACCCAGCGCTAAGGCGATTGCGCCATCCCAATCGTCTGCGGAAGTTTCCCATCCGATAAACACGCCATGACCGCCATAATCATCGTTGGGCTTGAGCACAAATCGATCACGTTCGCGTCGAATTAGATCAAGCAAATCGTGTGATGAACCCTCAAACGTCGTTTGGCTGTCAGCTACGCGGCGGGTCCACGGAATGTGCCGGTGAAAGACTTCAATTTCGACTGGCGTGAAAAGATACTCGTAAGCAGAATCGCTGAGAACCGCAAACACGTTCTTTTTGTGAGCGATCTTTGTGCGAAATGAATTTACGATGCAGACGCGACGCTGTTCGTATGCGCGCGCCAGCGGATGATTGTCGTCGCATCGCTCGAGAAACTCGTGAATGACCACGCGCTTGTAAACAATGTCGATGGCCAGGCTGCCGGCTCGCAGACGTTCGCCGTCGAAATCTAATTCGCGGGGATCCGCGATGATGGTCTCGAAGCCCTGAGCTACAAAGTAATCCTGGAGAATGCGAAACTCACTCTCAGTCGAGACGCCTCTCCAATCGACGATCGCGATACGCGGCCGCTCTTCTGCGCCACTCCATTCGCGGTAAGTGTCGAGCAACGCCGACAACAAACGTACGTGCGGCTGCGGCCGCCAGTGAATTTGGTCCCTCAGGAATTCCTGCATGTGCGCGAGCCCAAACAGAACTTTCTCGAGTTGCATCTGATCGCCGACGCCCGCGGGGGTCTCGGCGTTGTATTCGAAAAACTTGAAATCTGAACCGGAGACGTAGGCATCGAGCCGGCTGCTGACGCACAGACGTGAGTAGCCCGGATCGATTCGCGCCATCTGCGTTTCCCGCGCTGTTAGACCAAATGCGCCGAGCAACTCATCGTCCAACAATGCGTAATCGACCAACCGCTCGACAGCCGACGCGATGATTGAAGCGGCGCGCGCGACGGTGTCGTATTGCGTTCGCGAGATTATGTGCGGTCGCAGAAACGGGCAAGTGGGCCGGTCACCGTAAACGAGCCCCAAGTCGCGTTGCAGCGCGACGAGTTTTTCGAACTGCGGTTTGTCTAGCGTTGAGTCGCTGAGGATACGATCGTCGAGAGCTCTAACAAGTGGGTCGAGCATCGGAGGGGATCGATTTGCAGAGTTGGCGCTTCAGTTTGCGCGAGAACCGTTGCCGTTGCTTTGGCCGCCAATTTCGCGCAGGCGTTTGATGACCTGATCGATAAGCCAATTCGGAGTCGATGCTCCGGCGGTGACGCCGACGCGGGTCGCGCCCTTTAAGTCGGCTGGATTGATCTCCGGCGGCGTTTCGATCAGAAAACTCTTCGCGCATTGTTCCTGGCAAACGGCGAGCAGCTTGATGCTGTTCGACGAATGCTTGCCGCCGATGATGTAAAAGACATCAACCAATCCGGCGAGCGCGCGCGCTGCGTCCTGACGATCACGAGTCGCCGAACAGATCGTGTTCACGACCTGAGGCTCGGCATCAGCCTTGGCTTTGACGGCTTCGGCAACTTCCAAAAATGTTTGGAGCTTGAGCGTCGTTTGCGAAACTACGAGCGGCGCATGCAGAGGCGGAAGTCCGGCAACCTCATCCGCATCGCGCACGACGAACGTGTTGTTCGGCGCGTAACCGACCACGCCGATCATTTCCGGGTGATCGGGATTGCCGGCGACCACGACGTGACGACCTTCGGTAGCGGCGCGCTCCGCGAGTCGCTGCACGCGCGTCACGAACGGACAAGTAGCATCGACGACTTGCGCCGCGCGACGCTCTAATTCGGCTTGCACGTTTGGAGTAACGCCGTGCGCACGAATGACCGCGATTTCATCAGGTTTGACTTGCCCCGGATCCTGAATCGTCGCGACGCCTTCACACTCCAGGCGCTGCATTTCCTGGGTGTTGTGAATCAACGGCCCGAGCGTGCGCACCGGCGCGCCGACTCCGAGCGCATCTTCGACCATTTCCACGGCGCGTTCGACGCCGAAACAAAATCCGTATTCGTTAGCTAAAAGGACTTCCATCGGTTTGATTCTAACACACCAGATTGGAGCGCGGGCATCCTGCCCGCATGAGCGCCAAGCGCGAACCCTGCACGGGATTAATGCAAACTTCGTTTGCATTTGCGGACAGGGATGTCCGGGCTCCGTCTGCGCGCGGGTTACCTGATCGGCTCACGCAGAATGATTTCCGCCGTTCTTGCCGCACGATCAGCCGCTTGCGAATGCGTTCCACGCAAACCGGCAATTTGCAGCAAAGCTTCACCGGTCCGCGATAATAGCCGCACGAGGTCGCCTTCTTCCGCGCGTGTTTCGTGCACCAGGTCGGTCCATTCAATCCCGCTGGCCCAATGGGCTGCGGCGGCTGCGGCTGAGAAGTTGATCTCCGGCGCCGCCTCAATGCCTTGCCTCCACTCTTCGTTAGAAACTTCGAATGAGATTTCTTCGAATTGCACGAGCAAGCTAACAATTGCGTCATCCAATTCCAACTCGCCGTAATCTCGATCTTCGTCCGCGGCGAGGGCGGCAACCAAAGCCGCCGCCCGCGTCGCATCGAGCGAAGCAAACAAATTTCGCTGCAAGGCCTCGCCAATCAACAGCGGGCGATCGACGCGCAAGTCAGCCAACCACTTGCCGCGTTTGGTTACTTTCTCGTTTCCGAAATCGAGATAACCAAAATGATCCAGCACGCGCGCGGAGCGTTCGAACGGTTCCCAGATTTCGCGCCGCAGCGATTCGATTTGACGACGCGCCCTTTCAATCTCGGAAGCTTCTGGTTGCAGCGACCACAACGTGCGTACCACGGCTTCACGTTCAGCTTCGCTTATCTCGCATGGAACCAAAGCGTCGATCGCATCATTGATCACTCTAATCGACTCGTCTTCACCGGTCTTCGCATCACGGAGTTTTGGTTCCGGCAGCGCAAGTTGGTCCCCGCGATCGTGAATCTCGTCGAATGCTGCTTCCGCTTTCTCTGGCCGCGTCGAAAACGTCGGAGCGAACACGCGACCGATCCGTTCGAGCGGAAATGAAGCGAAGCGCCCGTCTTCGCGCAGAGCCGTCACGCCGTCTTGAGTACGCGCGATCACCAGCGCGAGTCTTCTGCCGCTGCGCCCAACCGCCACCACGCGTCCAGGTTGGACCACTTTGTTCAGCCAGCGCTGGCGCATCTCGCGACGCGTCTGCGGCGTGCCTTCAAGCAGACGTGATCGCGCGGCCGCCAATCGTTCCAGCGCCAGGACAGTTTCGATTGGCAGATTGATCGATGATTGCGCGAGCGCCTCACGAATTCGATTTCGATTTTCTTCGATTTGCTTTTCCAGTTGATGAATTTGCGGCAGCAGATTGCGATAAGCGAAGCTCCGCTGAGCTATGTTGCACACTTGGGCGAAGCTGCCGAACGCGTCGAGCAGATTGAGCAGCGACGTATATGTTGCGCGAAACTGACTTTCGAGATCGTCCGGTGGTTTGCTGAGCAATTCGGCGATGCGCTGCGGGTTTTGATGAAGACTCGGCGCAGCGATGACGAAGCCAACCTTGTCTTTGCCCCGACGTCCGGCGCGACCAGTCATCTGCTGAAGTTCCGATGCGGTGAGTGACTCCCAACCTCGATTCCCGCGTCGATCGGCGGCAGTGATAACGACAGAGCGCGCCGGGAAATCAACACCGGCGGCGACCGTCGCCGTCGCAAAGATCGCGTCAAGCAAGCCTGCGCTCATCAACTTCTCGATCACCAATTTCCACGCCGGCATGTGACCCGCGTGATGCGATGCGATGCCGCCGCGGATGATCGTGTCCCAATGACGATGGTTGCGAATTTCGGGGTTCTGCTCGACGAAGCTGCGCATAAAATCGCGGCGCGCCTCGCGGCGGTTATCGGCTGAATCCCGTCGACTCAGAGCTGCTTCCGACGCAGCCTCATCGCATCGCCGGCGCGTGGGCAGAAAAATGATTGCCGGCAACAAATTGTAAGAACCAAGCGCCGCCAACAAAGTAGACGGCGGCATTTCCGGTAGGCGAAGTTTCACGGATGGGTTAATAACAGCCGAAAAGTAATATAACTTTCATTCAAATAAGACGACAGAGCCTTACACTTGCATTCCTGAGGAAGTGTTAGGTCATGATAATGCCAGCAGCCCAAGAAAGTTTCCAATCAAGACGTTGGCAGTTCATCCGTCGAAGAGTAATACAAAGATTAGTTGCGATAGTAGTTGGAATTCTATTGCTGTTAGTTCCCGCGTTTCTCTTCGAAGAAGCCGAATCGGCGTTCATTTATTTTTCGATCCAGATCGCGATTTACTCACTTGCAGGTGTCATTCTTGGCTTCACGTGGCCAGACATGGGCTGGCGTTCTGGCGTTTGGCTCTATACAATTTGGCCATTTTTCGTATTAGGAATATTCGCGCTCAGTGATCGTCCTCCTGTTATTCGTTGGAAGGAAGAACTTATTAGCCTGATCGCAATTCTCCTCATTCTGCCGGCTGCGTCGGCCGGAGGTTGGTTCGGCGCCGCGTTGCGAACTCGGATTTCACGGAACCGCACGTTGGAGCCGTAAGTGGTCTCTTTATCGTCTTGAATGCCCGCGGCGTCGTTCACGATCTTCGGAATGCGCCATCTGAGCAATCTCCGAGTTCAGCTTTCCAGTTCGATCAGTTAGCGGCACTAGTCTTTTGTCCGGCATCAGAAACGCCGACCGCAGCGGTACCGGTCGCGCGCCCGGTCGCGTAATCACATCGCAGCGCACCCCGCGCAGCTCCTCAATCCATTTCGCCAGTTCGCGAGCATTGCCAATGGTCGCTGACAATAGCAGCATGCGAATGCGCGGCGGCGTCAGAATGATCGCTTCCTCCCAGACGTGGCCGCGATCTTCGTCGCCGAGGTAATGCGCTTCGTCGAAGATCACGAGATCAACGCTCACGTCCTCGCCGCCACGTAAAGCATCGAACAATTGATTGCGATAGATTTCCGTCGTGCCGACGATCAGCGGCGCGTCAGAGTTTTCTTTGCGGTCTCCGGTAAGAATACCGACACGTTCGGCGCCGAACTCGTCACCGAATTCCTGATACTTTGAATTCGTCAGCGCCTTGAGCGGCGTCGTGTACCACGCTCGCTTTCCCTCGTCGAGCAGCCGCCGAATTTCTTCACGCGCGATCCACGTCTTACCGCTGCCGGTTGGCGCAGTCACCAGGACATCTTCAAACTCGAGCGCCGCCAAAGCTTGTAACTGAAACGGATCCGGCTTGAAGGGCGCCGGCGACGGTGTGCCAATGCCGGCAAGAAGCTCGCTCAGCTCGCGACCATAATTTGCGGGCGTCTGACCCGTCGAAGATTGATCGGCGCGGGAATCTTTTCGCTGCGGCTGATCGTGATGTTGCGAACGGCGATGCCTTTCCGGCTTGTCATGAAACCTGCGTGAGCGTCGCATGCCCTGATTGTAGGGCAGCCCGCGTAAACAGACACGTTGGCAAACGCGTCTTAACGGACAGCTTCTTCGCGTTTTAGTGACGTAGTTGCGACGTTTGTTTGGCTGACTTACTATCTTTTATGAATGACGAACCACGGCAACAAACTGCGGATTCGCAACGTAATGCTCGTGCGGAGCGTCAAAGTGAATCGCTTTTGGGAATGAAAACTTTAGATTTTGCAGATACTGGCGGGCTTTTCGATCACTTCGAAGTGAATCGCGAACCGTTTTGGCCGCACCTTTCCTGGCTGTTGGGCGGCTCAGCCGTGTGGCACATCGTGCTGATCGTAATGATCGTGATGATTCCGCCGTTGCGCGAAGCTTTTCACATCACCGCACTTTTCTCAGGCGCGGGTTTCGTCGACCGGCCTTACAAACACACAGAGATAGGCGACGACGTCGACATCATCGATTTCACGACCGAGAAGTTTCGCTATCCGGATGGTTACTTTGCGATGGATGAGCAAGGATTGACGCCGTTGCCTCCGGCTCCGATGCCCGCGCCATTTACACCGCAGCCGGTCAGCTTGCAGCAGACACCTACGCCCACTCCAACACCGTCGCCGTCGCCGACTCCGACCGCAACGCCATTGATTGCGTCGAACGGTGCGAAACCCGGAGACGGCGCAAAGCCCGCGGATGCCAAAGCGTCCTCGTCACCATCGGCCGAAGACAAAGCTGCCGAGAAAGCGCAGAAGGAACTCGAAGCTGCTTCGAAAAAGACGGGCATCGATCTGCCTGAAGAAGGCGAGATCAACAAAGCACCATTTAAGGATCTGGCGAAGTACGCGACTGAGTTGCGCGATCAGGGTAAGCTCGATTTCAACAAGCCGTTCGAAGTGTCGATTGATACGGCGCTCGGTGCGGATGGCAAGTTCGTCAAGGCAGACGTGACTACTAAGTCGGGCGATGAGACATTGACCGATTTGGGCAAGCACCTGGTCGCGGCGATGAATGATAGCGGCGTGCTTTACTACCTGAAGAAAATCAACCAGGACAAGCCCGGAACTAAAATAGTGTTTACGATCAAGCAGGAAGGCAATGATGTAATAGCGATTGTCGAGTCGGAAGTAAGCTCACCATCGAGCGCGCAAGTTCTTTCCAAAGACTTTGCGATCATGTTGGCCGCCGGCGCCCTGGCGCGTAAAGGTAAAGACGAAGAGGTCCTGTTGAAGAAGACGCAGGTCAACGCCGATGGAAGCAAAGTGGTGTTCAAGTTAACGCTGCCGCATGACGATGCGGTCGAAATTGTGAAGAAGGGAATTGCGCCGCCATCTCCGTCAGTGACGCCTTCAGAACTTGAATGAAAATGCGATTCACAGTCGTTGGATTGCTGCTGCTCCTGGTTGGGTGCGCACGTCAGGCTCCGCCCGGGAAGGTACAGTTGGAAAATGTCAACCTTCCCCAGAGTCGCGAGGCTTCTATGCAAGTTACCAGTACCGCTATCAAAGAAGGACAGCCCATCCCGCGTCAGTACACGTGCGATGGCGTAAACATCTCGCCGCCACTCGAGTGGAACGGCGTGCCGAAGTCTGCCAAGACGATCGCCATCATTGCCGACGACCCGGACGCGCCGGCAGGCACGTGGGTTCATTGGGTTGTCTACAACTTACCGGCTGAGAATATCGGACTGGTTGAGAATCTTCCCCTGACTGAGGACCTGAAGGCCGGCGGTTTTCAGGGTAAGAATGATTTCCAGAAGATTGGCTACGGCGGCCCATGTCCACCGTCCGGCACGCACCGTTATTTGTTCAAAGTCTACGCGCTCGATACTGAGCTTCCCTTGAAAGCCGGCGCGACAAAAGCTGAAGTTGAGAAAGCTATGCAAGGTCACATCGTCGGCCAGGCGCAGCTGATGGGAACGTATAGTCGTTAACTCAGATAGCTAGTTAGAGATCAGCTCCGGCACATGCTCGGCTTCGTATCTTTCGATGAGGACGCCGAGTACTTCCATCAACGATGCCAACTCATGACTTTCATCCTCGCCTACTTCATCAACAAGACTATCGAGCAAAGCGACAATGCGCTCATATTCCGCGTGTGTGTGAGGAACGAAAACGCTCCGCGACAGGGAGGACCAGGCGTTCTCGGTCTTTTTAACATCGAGGTTCTGCATGATCACTCCCTCCACTTGGATTGGTTGTACTCTTCGTGCGTTAGCACGGGCCCTAATATAAAGTCTCCTGCGATTGTAATGAATCGCCGCGATTAGGCGGACCTTATTACCGCCAATATTGAACACCGTAAGTTTACCTACTTGATCGGCTGATGGGAAGAATTCGCGAAGCTCCGCAAACGAATCGAAATTTCTCTTCTTCACAACCTGATACCATCGCGAGAGCGCCGATCCGGTCTCCGGGTGCGTATCCGCGAATTCATTCAGGCGCTTGCGAGTGATTATGTGCATGGTGGGAGAAGACTGAACTGCCCTACGGAATAACGCCGGCTGGTACTTTCCACGGATGCAGATCGATCCTCAGCCGATCGATCTTGATCATCGGGTCAGTCGCCGCCAGGTCTTGCGCTTCTTTCATTGACGCCACGCGAAAGACAAAGATGCCGCGCAACTCGCCGTCATCGCCAAACGGTCCGGCCATCACCATCTTCTTCATGTTAGCCAGGCGAACGATGTTGGCGATGTGATCCTCTTGAAGTTTCTTAATCTCAGGCGTGTCGCCGTCACCTTCTTGGCGATTCGGACCTTTCTTCAGGAAGCCAAAATAAACCGCCTCCATCTTCAGCGGCTCAGTCACCGCTTTCTTGAAGATGTCTTCCGACCACCACGGATGCATCTCGGCAACCATCAATCCGGCCTTCACTCCCGGATCGGTGTCGACCCAGGCCTTAGCCTCATCCGCTGACGCAGTCCGAAAGATGAAGAGGCCCGCGACGTCGCTGCTGTCATTGAACGGTCCGGCGATTACCAGTTTGTCAGAGTCGAGCATCGCCAAAACATTCTTCAAGTGCTGTTGCAGGATCGAGTTTCGATCTTCAGCCTTCGTAGAATCCCACGCCGGCCCTTTCTTCAGGATCGCCATTTGAAACTGAACCAGCTTGTGCGCTTCTTTTGGTTGCGCGTTTGATCGCGCAGCACTGAACAAGGCGCATGCGAATGCAAGCACGATGCATCCCAACGTAGTACGAGTATTTGGCATAGTCATTCGTCGTGTGTGTCAGAAGCCCGATGCGGATGATCGAAAAGTCCATGATTGAGTTCCCATGTCTCGCCGCCGTCCGTTGATTTGAAAAGCGCTGCCGGTTCAACTCCGCAATAGAGCGCATCAGCGTTGTGCGGATCGTTTACGATCTGCCAAATCTGCTTGAGCGATACGTCCGAGCCTTCCGGGAACTTGATGTTGTAGCTTTCCGGATCGCTCCACGTCTTCCCGAAATCGTTTGACGAGCTCAGAAAAGATCCCCAGTAAGGACTGTTCACGGCGGCCCACAACTTCGTTCGGCCGTTACGTCCGTCGTAATCGAAGGCATAGACACTGCGACCCGGAAAGTAGGGGCCAGCTTCTTCCCAGTCTTGACGGCTGGCGTCTGAACGAAAAACGAAAACCGCCTTTCATTGTTCCCACGAGCAAGAGATTGTCGCCGGACTTGACGTCAACTTGAGTTGGATTAGGCATCGACTCTACCTCGCGCACAGTTTGCGAAAATCGCGCGGATTATATCGGAGTGCCGATGCCGACCCAAGTCAGCAGATCAGTAGGTGGTGGATTAGTGGGTGGTGTCCTGATTTGAGTTGTTCTCCGTGTCTCTGTGCGTCCTCTGTGTCTCTGTGGTGAAAATGACTCAGCAAAGACTTCATCACAGAGGCACAAAGAATCCACTGAGACACAGAGAATGAAGAACGGGACACCACCTATCAGTATTGTTCGCCGCGCGATCGTCCGTAGTAGATCACCCCGACCTTGCGTGCCGATCGTCGCGATGAGTAATCCTCATCGTCGCCGAATTCTTCAGCCATATACCTTCCCGCCGCGCGTCGCGCCTGAGTCGTTGACATTCGCGGTCGCGATTTCTCATGCTTAATCGTTGGCTCTGTTATCTCGGCTACTGCCGTGGCCGCCGGCGCGTCCAGCGAACCTATTTGCGCCGAAGCCTCCGCCATGACGGTCGGTGTTTCGGAATTTGTTGTCGACCTTAATGGAATAACGACTGCGGCAATTCCCAGGACAATGCCAACAACAACTGCCGATGCGATTGTTATTAAATAACGCGACGACTCGAAGCGGGTCACAGCGCGGTTGGGAAGCGGTTCAACCTGATGCGCCGTGGCGACCGCCGAGTCGTCAAAGTGGGGAGTGGTTAGGTCTTCGCTTGGTGGAGTGAGTGACGTTGATTGCTGTTCGATACGAGATTGATTCATGATTAAAGCTGCCCCCTCTGTATGAATCCGATATGCACGCTTCGATAGAGGCAAGCAGTTGTCCAGAGTGGAGGCGACAACCGAATTGCTAGAAACCGGCAAGCGATAGCTAAAGAAAACAGGGCGCGGCAAGGTTGAGATAGCGCAATCGGCAGCGAATAGCATGAGATACACAAGATTGTTTTCAGACGAACAGGGCGCATCGCATTTCGACGAGGTCGAAATAGAATTCGCGAGTACTGATTACGTCGAGGGTGCTGCGCCTTTGAAGCTTTCTCCTCCGCACGCGGCAGTTGACTACCGGTTCATGGACGCACCCGCGGGCTGGACGAGCGATTGGCATCCCTCATCTGCGCGCAATCTCTTCGTTGTATTGAGCGGCGAGTGGGGAGTGACCGCGAGCGACGGCGAGACGCGCCGATTCAAGACAGGAGACGTATTGTTCGTCGAAGACACAACCGGTAAAGGACACAGGTCGCGAGTGGTCAGTGAGGTTGATTCGGTTGCGGTGATGGTGGAGCTGAGCGAATGAATCGCGTTACAGAACCGCGAGCTGTAGCGAGCGGGATAAAGGCGCAAGTTGCGCGAACAGTTTCGCTTTGTTCCGGACGTTAGCACAAAGTTGAATCTTGATCCCGCTCGCTACAGCTCGCGGTTCTGTAACCGTGGCTAATTCTTTTGGCGTTCTGAGTACCTTCGTGATAAAAGATGCTCCCGCAAACCTTGCTGGCTCTTTCGGAGGACAATTCATGAAACATTATTTCCCTCGGGCGAAGTTCGTTCGCCGCGCTTCCATTCTTCTAACCATCGCTTTCGCAATCACAGTCGGCATTCTCCAATTCGGTGATCACATCGCGCACGCACAAGCGGGCGGCACGCGTATGTTGCGAACGCCGACGGTCAGCGCGACGCAGATCGCTTTCGCTTACGCGCAGAACATCTGGACTGTGCCGCGCGCGGGTGGCATGGCGCGACGCATTACCAGCTTCCAGGGCCAGACTTCGAATCCACATTTTTCGCCGGACGGAAAATGGATCGCATTCAGTGGTGAGTACGCCGGCAATCTCGACGTGTACGTTGTCCCTGCGGAAGGTGGCGAGCCGAAGCGGCTGACCTGGCATCCCGGCGCAGACAGCGTGCAGGGATGGATGCCGGACGGTCGATCGATCATGTTTTCGACGACGCGCGCGACGTGGTCGCCGAGCGGCGCCCCGCGTTTTTGGACAGTGCCGGTAGAAGGCGGCGTCGAAGAGCCGATGGCTTTGCCGCGCGGCTTTCAGGGAAAGATTTCAGCGGACGGATCGCACATCGCCTATCGCATGAACAACTCGTGGGACGATGAGCGTCGCAACTATCGCGGCGGCCAGAATCGTCCCATCTGGATCGTCGACCTCAAGTCTTACGATCTGGTTTCGCCACCGTGGACCGATTCGAAAGACATCGATCCCGTTTGGGTTGGCAACACGGTTTACTTCATTTCAGATCGCGACGGGGTGGAGAACGTTTGGTCGTACGAGACTGGGAACAAGAAGCTGACGCAGGTCACGAAGTTCACCGACTTTGATGTGAAGACGATGGACTCAGGCGCGGGGGCCGTCGTGTTCGAACAAGCCGGATACATTCACGAACTCGATCCGAAGAGCGGCAAAGAACACGTCGTCAGTATCACCGCGACTGGTGATTTTCCGTGGATGATGGCGCGCTGGGAAGACGTCGGAAATCGCATGTCGAACATGGCGCTGTCGCCGACGGGCAAGCGCGTGCTGGTCGAAGCGCGCGGCGAGATCTTCACGATTCCGGCGGAAAAAGGTGACGTTCGCAACCTGACGAACTCAACCGCATCAGCCGATCGCGATCCGGCCTGGTCGCCCGATGGTAAATCGATTTCATATTTCAGCGATCGCTCGGGCGAGTACCGGCTGTACATCGAGGCGCAGGATGGATTAACTCCGCCGCGCGAAATCACGCTCGATCATCCGACGCATTACTACACATCTTCATGGTCGCCTGATTCAAAGAAATTGCTTTTCACCGACACGGGTTTGCACGTTTGGGTGCTCGATGTCGCGAGCGGCAAGGCCAAAATCGTCGGCAACGATCCCTGGATGGTGCCGCAGCGGACGCTGAATCCGGTTTGGAGTCCTGACTCGAAATGGGTGGCGTACTCAAGTCGTCTGCGTTCGATGTATCACGCAATCTTCGTATCGAACGCCGACACGGGAGAGAGCAAGCAAGTAACCGATGGTCTTGCAGATGCAGTGTGGCCTGCGTGGGACGCGAGCGGAAAATATCTCTGGTTTCTCGCATCAACCGATTTTGGTTTGCGGTCGCAGTGGCTCGACATGACTTCGTACGATCACGACGAGAATTTTGGTTTGTATCTCGCCGTGTTGAAGAAGGGCGAATCGAGCCCGCTGCTGCCCGAGAGTGATGAAGATCGCGGCGTGGGCAACGCGCCGTCGACACCGGCAATTCCGGGTGGAGGAGGAGGCGGCGGTGGACGCGGGGCTCGACCACCTGCGGGTGAAGCTGGCACGCCAGACACTGGCGCAAGCGATCAGCAACCTGAGCAGCAGACGCCGCGGCGTCCGCGTCCGCCGGTCAACGTGCAGATCGATTTCGACGGGGTGTCGAAACGAATCATCTCAGTGCCGGGCGTTCCCGAACGTCAATACTCGTCATTGATCGCAGGCGCTGACGGAACAGTCTTCTATCTGGAAGCGACGCGCGCGCAAGGCGCAGGGGGTGGCGGCGGTTTTGGCGGCGGTGCGAACAACGAATTGATTCGCTATCGCCTGAGTGATCGACGCGCAGCGACGTTCGTGAATGGTGTCGCAGCTTTCGATGTGAGTGCCGACGGGCAAAAGTTGGTTTATCGCGCTGGTGGTGGCGGCGGTGGCGCGGGCGGGCCGGCGGCTTTTGGCGGCCGCGCTCCAAATCCGAACCTGTTCATCGTCGATGCGACCCGCACTCCTCCGCAACCCAACACGGGACGCGTCAACTACACGCTGCGCATGTACCTCGATCCCAAGGAAGAGTTCAAACAAATCTTTAATGAGATGTGGCGCAACGAACGCGATTATCTCTATGTTCCAAACATGCATGGCACCGATTGGAACAAGGACAAAGAGATGTACGGAGCGATGCTGCCGTACGTGATGCATCGCGCGGATCTGAATTACCTGATGGACATGATGGGCGCTGAAATCTCCATCGGCCACTCGTACGTGCGCGGCGGCGACATGCCCGACGTGCCGAACTCAGCCGGTGGATTGTTGGGCGCTGACTTCGCAATCGAAAACGGTCGTTACAAAGTCACGCGCATCTATGACAACGAGAATTGGAATCCCGATCTGCGGTCGCCCTTGGCCGTGCCCGGCGTCAACGTAAACGTAGGCGATTACATCCTCGCGATCAACGGAACTGAGTTAAAGGCGCCGGATAATATCAATCGTTTGCTTGATGGCACGGCCAATCGACAAACTTCTTTGACCGTGAACGACAAGCCGTCAATGGATGGCGCGCGTCACGTTGTAGTGATTCCGGTCGCGAATGAGCAGGGCCTGCGCACGCGCGCATGGGTGGAATCAAATCGACGGCTCGTCGAGAGACTTTCTGACGGGCAGCTCGCTTATGTTTACTTGCCGAACACCGGACAGCCGGGCTACACGAGTTTCAATCGCTATTACTTCGCGCAGCAGGATAAGAAAGGCGCAATCATCGACGAACGCTACAACGGTGGCGGCTCAGCGGCTGATTACATCATCGATGTGTTGCAGCGCGACTTTGACGGCTATTTCAACAACGTCGCCGGCGATCGTTATCCATTCACGAGTCCCGCGGCCGGCATCTGGGGACCGAAAGTAATGATCATTAACGAGATGGCCGGCTCAGGCGGCGACCTGATGCCCTATATGTTTCATTATCGAAAGATCGGTTTGCTCGTAGGCAAGCGCACCTGGGGCGGGCTGGTCCATACGGCCGACACGCCGACATTTGTCGATGGCGGATCGGCGATCGCGCCGCGTGGCGGTTTCTTTGCGCGTGACAATCATTGGGCCGTCGAGAATGAAGGCGTCGCGCCCGACGTGGATGTCGAGAACTGGCCGAAGGAGGTTATCGCCGGCCACGATCCACAACTCGAACGCGCAGTGCAGGAAGGGATGCGCCTGTTGAAAGAGCATCCGGTCGATCGAGCGACGAAGGAACCACCATCGCCAACGTGGGGCG
>DATLVM010000504.1:0-4905 GCA_035577445.1 Pyrinomonadaceae bacterium | reverse complement strand
TGGAAACGCAAAGTCCATGGTCACCGACTGCGGTCGCCCTTTTCGGTAGTGACGTATATGTGCTGGAGTTTCTGCATACGACGAGAGACGTGCGACGAGACTGGTTGCCTCGGGTCAGGAAAATCTCCGCGAACGGAAACTCCACGATTCTCACGACAGTCGATCAGATGCCAGGCGCGCGCTGAGTCGCTGAGAAACACATGTTCGAATGCCTGCGAAAACGAATTGCAGAGGATCAATAAATGAACACGAATCCCAAGGTTGATTGGTTTTTCGCGAAAGCCACAGAGTGGCAGGAAGAATATGAAAAGTTGAGGGCCATCGTTCTCGACTGTGGGCTAACCGAAGAATTGAAGTGGGGTTGTCCTTGTTACACGTTTGAGAAGAGAAACATCGTTCTAATGCACGGATTCAAGGAATACTGTGCGCTGCTGTTTTTCAAAGGCGCCTTGTTGAAGGATCCCAAGCGTATTCTGGTCCAGCAAACTGAGAATGTTCAGGCGGCGCGCCAGATTCGATTCACCGACCTCCGTCAAATAGTTAAGCTGCAAACGATCTTGAAAGCCTATATCTCTGAAGCCATTGAAGTGGAACGAGCCGGTGTGAAAGTGCCTCTTAAGGAGACAAAAGAATTTGATGTCCCTGAGGAGTTTCAAAATAAGCTGAGTAAGAGCCCTGCTTTGAAAAAAGCATTCAATGCACTAACACCGGGACGTCAAAGAGGATACTTGCTTTATTTTTCTGCACCCAAGCAATCCAAGACTCGTGCGTCGCGGATTGAAAAATCTGTTCCGCAAATTCTCGTGGGAAAGGGATTGAATGATTAGCGGCGCCCCGTGTCAGAAGCCCGACCGTGATGGAGGGCAAGTTAAGCCCATGACTCAATGTCGATCATCGCGCAGCTTGCCCTTGCTTACGCGCGGGCTTCTGACACGATTCGGTAGCCAGCCTTGCAGTATTCACTGAACTTTCCCGTTTCGCGAGTCGTAGCTTATTAACGACCTAGCGACCTCAAAAAAACATTTCTCAGGAGAGCTTATGAAGAAAGCGATCGTTATTTCGCTCGTTGCCCTGCTATTGAATTCTGCCGGCGTTTTCGTTTTCGCTCAGACCACCGCGCATGCCACAGAAAAGGATTTTACCGCAGCTTACGATGCGCAAATCCGCAAGACGCTGGCGACGTTCCCCGATCTTCCCGGCATCGCGATCGTTGTGATCAAGGACGATAGACCGATCTTTGTCCGCGCGTACGGCATGGCTGATAAGGAAGCCGGCATCAAGGCCGATGCCGATACGCTTTATTACATTGCTTCCTCGACCAAATCGTTTACCGCGCTTACGGCTGCGATGCTGAATCAGGAAGGCAAGATCAAGTTGTCGGATCCGGTGACGAAATATACTCCGGACGTTCATTTCAAAAATGACATCCCGGACAAGATCACGATCCGAGATCTCTTGACGCACACAAGCGGCCTGCGGAACGTGCCGCTCATGAACCGGCTCGCTTTTACGGGCCAGATCGACCAAAGCGAGATCGATCACGTCTTTGCCGAAGGCACCACTTTTAATGAAAGCGCTTTTGGCAAGTATAACTATACAAATCTCGGCTACAACATTTACGGGCTCGCGCTGCATTACCAGCTCAACAAGAAATGGCAGGACCTGTTGCAGGAACGCATATTCACTCCCGCTGGTTTGGAGCACACGACCGCCTACGTTTCTAAGGCGCGCGCCAAGAAGTACAAGATCGCGGCGCCGTATGTCGTCGACACCGATGCCGCCAATGCCGGCAAGATGGTCCGCAGCCGGCTGGAAAAGACCGACGAAAACATGCAGTCGGCCGGTGGGATATTCACCAGCATTTCGGATCTCGGCAGGTGGCTCAACCTGAACATGAACGGCGGCAAGCTCGGCGGGAAACAGGTAGTGCCGGCCGAGCTTATTCGCAATGTGCAGACTGGATACACCAAAAGCACGCGTAACGAGCCGCCATTCTCGGGCGATGGCGAATACGGACTCGGGTGGCAGATCGGCACGTACCGCAACGAAAAAGTGATCTATCATCATGGCGGCTATCCCGGTTATCACAGTCACGTTTCATTCATGCCGGAGAAAAAGATCGCCGTCGGCGTGCTGGTGAACAATGACACGCTCGGTGGACGGTTAGCAGATATGCTCGCTGCCTACAGTTACGACTGGTGGCTGCGCCCGGAGAATTTTGAGGTCGATTACGCGAAGCAACTGCAGGAAACACTTACGGCTTATGAGAGCAGAAAGCAGGGGGTCGCTGCTGAAGCTGCCGAGCGGGCTAAGAGAGAGTGGCGGCTGACAAAACCGTTCACTGATTATGCTGGCTGGTATCGGAACGACCTGGCGGGCACGATCGAGATCGTTGCAAAAGAAAAAGCGCTCGCTGTCAACATGGGCAACGTGAACACTGTCGCCACACCTTACACCCAACCGGACACCATTCGCGTTGTGATGCTGCCCGGCGGGAACGGTGAGGTGATCGGCTTCATCAAGGATGCCGAAGGAAAGTTCGGCTCGTTGAATTGGGGTGGGATCATATTCACAAAGGTTGTGAAGTGATCTACGCAAACATACGCGCCGACAGTGCTGTAGTAGGAGCGAATGAAATCCTCAGAATTAAAGTCTAAGTCCTCATCGGCGTCAGGCGCCAAGGCCAAGCGACGTACGAGCAAGGCCAAGCCGGTGAAACTCCTATCAGGCGGCAATCCGCAGATCGCCAAGGCGGACGGCGACGCTCCGGTGCAAGCGTACATCGCCGCGATTCCTGGTTGGAAGCGCGACATCGGGAAGCGCCTCGACGCGCTCGTCGTGCGTAACGTTCCCAAGGTGCGCAAGGCCGTGAAGTGGAATTCGCCATTCTACGGCATCGAGGGCCAGGGCTGGTTCTTGTCGTTCCACGTCTTCACGCGCTACGTAAAGGTGACCTTCTTCAACGGCACGTCGCTGCGACCCGTTCTTCCGGGAGGCTCCAGTAAAGAAGCTCGTTGGATTGACATTCACGAGGATGATTTCGACGAAGCGCAGATGACGAGTTGGATAAAGCAAGCAGCCGCATTGCCCGGCTGGCTTGCGTAGTCGATCATCAGGAGGCTCATGATGCGCACAATTCTTAATGAGGGTGATTTGGACGCGATTCTCAATCGGCTGAAATCACTTTCGGTATCATCAACGCGACGATGGGGGAGCATGGATGTCACGGGTATGCTGCAGCATCTTCGTCTGTCGGCGCTCATGACCGTTGGAGAACTCCCAGTGGTGTCCAAGAGCAAGCGCGCGTTCCAGATGTTTCCGCTCAAGCACCTCATTCTTTACGTAGTTCCCTTCCCGAAGGGAGCGCCGACGGCGCCGGAGTTGAAGCCCATCGACGCGACATCGTTTGAAGAGGAGCGCGCCGCGTTGCTGGAGTTGCTGGAGCGAATCGGTACTGGCCCGCGTGAGGGCGTAGGTCCGGCTCATCCTTTGTTTGGACCACTGACCTGGCGCGAGTGGGGTGTAGCGACTTACAAACATGCTGATCATCATCTGAAGCAATTCGGGAAATAGCGAAATTGACTGTTTCGCGTTGAAGCGGACTTTGGTTTGGACTACTACGTTTTGTAAGCTCCAGCGGCTCTGTTTTTCCTGTCGCCCCCTGGGAATTTCAGGCGAGACCGCCCTCAGTAATCTATTGATGGCGCGTGATACTCGTGTTAAGTTCGCAACGTCTCTGACGGTGTAATGTCGAGACGATAGCAAATTTATGCAACGATCGCGCTCAAGCTTTTCTTCACTATCACTTGTGCTGGCTACTTTTGTGATAGTCGCTGGCTGTGCGGCATCAGCACACAACAGTGGGTTTTTTGGTAGCACTACTCCGCCCCGCGAAAATGTTCTTCATTATGTTTCCGGCGGCGAACCCGAAACGTTAGATCCCCAAATTCCGAACCTGCAAAACGAAGCGCGAATCTGTCTCGCGCTTTTCGACGGTCTCGCGGAATACGATCCGAAATCGAACCAGGCCATTCACGCGCTGGCTGAACGATGGGAAGTAAATAAGGATTCGTCCGAAGTAACGTTTTACTTGCGGCGCGATGGACGTTTCTCGAATGGCGATCCGATCACCGCGCGTGATTTCGTCTACACGATTCGTCGTGGCCTGACACCCTCAGTTGCGTCGCGCACAGCTTCGCTCGCATATGCGATCAAGTATGCGCAGGCATTTAATGAAGGTGGCGTCTTTGTCTACGATCCCAAGACGCAGGCGTTCCTGTTGGAAAAAGATTTCGCAGACGAGGCTGGCACGAATGTCACGCCGTCACTAAGTTCACAACCTGTCGAATCGGTAGCTGCGGAATATCCGCCGCTGGCGGAGGGCCAGACCCCTGCCGCAGACACTTCTTTTCACCGGGGTATGCATGCGCCAATCAGACTTGTGCTTCCCGGATCTGACAAGCGACGTAAAGCTGCAATCGAAGCGAACCCCAAACTCAAAGCGGTGATTGACGGCAAACAATTCGTTCCGGCTAAAGCTGACGATGTCGGAATCGAAGCCGTGGATGACTACACGCTGCGCATTTCTCTGATGCAACCGGCGCCTTATTTCATCAGCATGATGCCGCATCAGTTCTTTCGGGTGATTCATCAGAAAACGGTTGAGCAATTCGGAAACTCATGGACTGATCCTTCACACATCGTGACCAGCGGCGCGTTCACCTTGAAAGAATGGAAGCCTTACGATCGCATCGTGGTCGCGCGTGATCCGCACAATTGGGACGCCGCGAATGTGAAGCTCGACCAAATTGTTTTCTATTTGCTTGAAAACAATCAGACGATCATGAGCATTTACAAAGCGGGCGAATTAGACGCGACGTACAACCACACTGCGCCGTCGGCCTG
>DATLVM010000503.1:0-11583 GCA_035577445.1 Pyrinomonadaceae bacterium | reverse complement strand
CTAGCCCTTTCCGGTGCAAGCGGGAGCTGCGGAGCAGCGGTAGGAGCTAAGCCCAAGGCGAGGCTCTGCGAGCCTTGGGTGGTGGTCGTTGGTTATTTCAGAGCCGCGAAGCGGCGACAGAGAGTTAACGGGCAGGCTGATCTATCGATGCTTTCGCCCCTTGCGGGGCTCAATCGCTCTACTTGGTTCGTTAACCCTAAGGCTCGCGGAGCCTCGCCTTGGGCTTAGTTCTGAACGCTGCCTGACGCAGCTTCAGCTCTAATTCGAGTGACCGCGACTAGCTCCGTCGATAGCTGAGTCAAATATATCAATGCCACCGCAAGCCCTCGAAAGTAATGCGGAAGGTATTAATGGAAGTAGCCTCGGGGTAACCGATATTGGTCAGCAAAGAAAGGTCTATTCGTGGTAATTACTCGCTTACGGCGCAGCCTCCGCTGGTAAGTCGAATCTGCACGCTAAGAATTACTTCCATGCCAGATCCGCCAGACTTTTCACGCTACATTTACACAGCCAATTGCATCGAGCTTGCTATATAATGCATCGCCTCACGCCCCAGACACTTACCAATCAGCTAGTCGGGAGGATTTTGTCATGCGAAAAGCTGCTATCTGTTTCAGGATTTTTTCAATCTTAATTTCTATTCATTTGGCTTTCTTCTGTAGTGTTCAGGCTGCCGATTTCAAGCGTGAGGTCATTTATCAAATCATGACCGATCGCTTTTTTGACGGCAGTACCGCGAACAACAATCCCTCACAAAGTTCCGGCCTGTACGATTCGACCAAGACCAATTGGCGGCTTTACTGGGGCGGCGATCTGGCCGGCATTCAGCAGAAGATGTCTTACCTGGCGGGCTTGGGTGTGACGGCGATTTGGATTTCGCCGCCGGTGGATAATCTGAATACGAACATTCCCGACGGGCAGGGGAACGCGACCGCTTCATATCATGGCTACCAGGGACGCGACTTCAAAAAAGTCGAAGAGCATTTTGGCAATACCAGCAACACCTGGACCGACTTCGATAATTTGGTGACCGCGGCGCACCAAAACGGGATAAAGGTGATCGTCGATTTTGCGCCGAACCATTCGACCGCTGACAACGCCGGTGAATACGGCGCGCTGTACGATAACGGAAGTTTCGTTGGAAACTATACCAGCGACGCGAACGGTTATTTTCATCACAACGGAAATATTTCGGATTGGAACGATCGTTACCAGTTGCAGTATTACGCGTTGTTCGATCTCGCCGATTTGAATCAGGAGAACGCAACGATCGACGCATATCTCAAAAACGCGGCGCAACTGTTTCAGCAACACGGCGTCGACGCATTTCGCATCGACGCGGTCAAACACGCGAATTGGGGTTGGGAGTACAGCTTTGCCAACTCGATCTACAGTTATGGCGACAGCTTTCTTTTTGGGGAATGGTACCAGGGCAATAGTTCAGATCCGCTCTACCATGATTCCTACAAGTTTGCGAACAAGAGCGGAATATCGCTGCTCGACTTTCCGCTAAACACGGCGATTCGTAACGTGTTCGGTTCGAACAGCAACTTCTCAGAGATTGACGGTGTGATCTCGCAGGAGGCGGGCAATTTCACCTGGAAAGAAGACCTGGTGACGTTTATCGACAATCACGATATGACCCGCTTCCTGACGCTCAACAACAACAATAATCGCTTGCATGAAGCGTTGGCGTTTACGCTCACCAGTCGCGGAATTCCGTGCATCTATTACGGTACCGAGCAGTATCTGCACAACGACACCAACGGCGGCGGTGACCCTTACAATCGGCCCATGATGCCGGGCTTCAGCACCACGACGACCGCGTATCAACTGATCGGGCAACTCTCGACCCTGCGTCACAACAATCCCGCAATTCCATACGGCTCTATGGGCCAGCGATGGATTAATAACGACGTCTACATCTTTGAGCGGAAGTTTTTTGGCAGCGTTGCGCTCATCGCCATCAACAAGAATGAAACGTCGTCGTACTCGATCAGCGGTCTTAACACCGCGCTGCCCGTCGGGAGCTACAGCGATTATCTCAGTGGTTTGTTAGGTGGGTCGTCGATCACCGTCAACACCGGATCGGGAGGAAATAATCCGGTAACTACTTTTACGTTGCCGGCCCACACCGTCGCGGTTTGGCAATTCACCGAAGGCGCGGCCGCGCCCGAGGTAGGCTCAATCGGTCCGGCGTCCGGCCAAGCAGGCGTCCAGGTTACGATCGCCGGCCGCAACTTCGGCTCAAGCGCGGGCAGCGTAAAATTCGGCACGACCACCGCCACGATCAATTCGTGGACGGCGACGAAGATCGTCTGCACGACTCCATCGGTGACGAATGGCGTTTACACCGTCACGGTCACGAATTCGTCGAGCCAGGTCTCGAACGGGATTCAATATACCGTGCTGACGGCGAAACTGATTCCGGTCACGTTCACGGTTAACAACGCGACCTCGACGCAGACGGGCGACTACATTTTTCTTACCGGCAGTACTGTCGAGCTGGGAAATTGGAGCACGACGTGGGACGGGGCGGTCGGTCCGATGCTGCCGCCAAATTATCCGAACTGGTTTCTAACGGCGAGCGTCCCGGCGGGCCAGACGATCCAATTCAAGTTCATAAAGATCGCCGCCAACGGTTCGGTGACCTGGGAAGCAGGAAACAACCACCAGTACACCGTGCCCACCAGCGGCACCGGTTACGTGAACGTGAATTGGCAGTATTAGCGGACTGGGGTTTGGTCTCGTCGACTTTCACTCCCAAGGCGTGAAATAAAAAATCCAGGGGCAGCGCTCTGACCTGGCTACTATGCCGCGCGCCGTCGGCGTGAAGGGCTATGAACCGAATCCGCGCTTCTTCATCAACGCTTCGACCTTCGGATCGCGACCGCGGAAGGTGCTTAGCCTTCGGCCTGATCAAATCTCGCCACACCTTCCTTTGGCAATGGCTTTAAACGCGGGACTTAACATTCGCATCGGGTTCCAATTGCGGCGTTGCCAGGTTGTCCCGTCGGCAAACTCGACGCGATTGATGATCACATCATCGAGAGTGGGTTTCGACGGTCTGCCGTTGTTCGTTGAAGAGGCGTCTACGACTTTGACATAAGGAGCGTACGACAGCGCGGTCACCTTTTTGATCTCGTCAGGTTTGATGGTTACCTTGCAGAGAATTTCCTGATCGGCCGTGAATTGCGTCGTCTTTGAAGCGCGATACGCGAAGACAAATCCGACGATGATCTTTCCTGAACTGTTTTTGACCTCCACGCGCGATTCGTACAGCGGGATCATCTTGGGCTCGCGAGGTGATTCGAGTTTCGCATTCTCAATCGCGTGCATGTTTTGGATGCGTTGATTAGTTTGGCGCTCGATACGTGCATTCTCGCTCTCCGCGCGGTTGGTTGGACGACCGAGGTTAGGATCGGGTCGCGTAACTGCGTCCGGCAGGTCAGGACCGTCCGGCGTACCACCAATCATCAGAATTTTGTCTTTCACTTCGAGGCGCGCCATTTCGAGGCCGTGCGAATCTTGAGAAGTGGTTGGTGATTGACCAATCGCGAAGGTTAGTAGTGCGAACCCTAAAAAGATTTTCATGGCCGTCCTCGCACTGCCGGAATTGGGGAAGTGGCGCGAGTATTGTTTGCGGCGCGAAGATTGTCAATAGTTTTGAACAAACCCGGTCTTTCGGGTGAAGCGAAGCTCAACGCTTATTGCTATGCCAGACCTTTTTCTTTGCCGATTTCTTTCGGCGCTTCGTCCCCGAGCGACGCGGGAGTTTTTTCGGATCTCCGGTCGCGGCTTTCGCTACGACTCCGCCTTCGTCTTCCGCGATTTCGGCCAGCGTCCGCTTCGTCAGAATCGAATAAGGCTGCGTCTCGGCGATGTCTTCGCCTTCCTTCGCATACTCGTCCTTGTGCTTCATCAAAAGCCATTGCCGTTCGCGAGTACGCACCAGCACGAACGATCCTTTGAGCTTTTTCCCGAGCAGGACGAACTTCAATTCACCTTTTGCCAGGGCTTTCGAAACATTCTCGGTATTCTCAGGCGCATAAACACCCATGTCCCAAACCATCACCGTGCCGCCGCCATACTCACCTTCGGGAATGACACCTTCGAAGTTCGCATAATCAACCGGATGATCTTCGACTTGCATTGCGAGACGTTTGACGCCCGGATCCATCGGCGGACCTTTCGGCACGGCCCAGGATTTCAAAACGCCGTCAGCTTCCAGGCGAAAGTCATAATGCAGTTGCGTCGCGCGATGCTTCTGCACTACGAAGATGTTGCCGAATTCAGATGTCTTCTTCTCGGGACCTGGTTCGGGAGTTTTGTTGAAGCGGCGTTTCTTTTTGTATTCGGTGAGACCCATGCGGATAGTTTCGGGTTTCGACTTTCGAGTTGCAAGTTGGAAAAGAGAATTAGCCACAGATGAACGCAGATAGGCACGGATAAGAACCAGAACCAATTAAGCTTTTCTGATCTGCGTTTATCCGCGTGAATCTGCGGCTAATGCGTGTTCGACATCGGCGGCTTCGGCTTTCTCTTCGAAGAGCGACTCCTGGATCGGATCGAGGCCGAGCGCCTGGCGCACGCGCGCGAAGCTACGCCGATGGATTGCCGTCGCGCCGAGTTCCTTCAAGCAGCGGCAATGCTCGGGCGTGGGATAACCTTTGTGAGTTTTGAAGTTGTAGCCGGGATGCATCGAATCAAATTCAGTCATGATTGCATCGCGCGTGGTCTTCGCGATGATCGAGGCCGCAGCGATGCTCGCCGAGAGGGTGTCGCCCTTGATGATGCCGCGCTGCGGCGTAGGGCAATGTGGGATGCGTCGGGCATCGACGAGGATGAAATCAGGTTGCGAACCTAATCCCTCGACGGCGCGACGCATCGCCAGCAAGCCGGCGTGATAAATATTCAGCGTGTCGATCTCTTCAACTTCCGCGCGACCAACGGCCCACACGATGCAGTCGCGTTTGATTTGCGCCGCCAGCTCGCTGCGAACTGTTTCATCAAGAATTTGCTTCGAATCATTCAGCCGTTTCAGTTTGTAATGCTTCGGCAGGATTACCGCGCCGGCAATGACCGGCCCGGCCAGTGGAGCCATGCCAGCTTCATCAACGCCGGCGATCAGGTTAAAGCCCTGCTCCCACAAATCAATTTCGAATCGAAGAAGATTGTGAAGCCGTTGACCTTCTGCTCGATTCTTGCGCCAGCGCTCGCGAATCAACTTCGCCAGATGATGCGCGCCCTGACGTGAATCGCTCTCCAGCGCGTCGACCAAGCCCTTCGGCACCGGCCGTTCGCGTTCGACATAACGATCCTTCAGTTCGGGAATTGATTTAGCGAGGATTTCTTCGAGAGTTGGCATAAAAGCAAATCGATCAAGCCGCAGATTGACGCGGATGAACGCGGATATTAAAACACAGAGACTGACTTAGCTATTAAGGAGAGTGTTTTATTCTTATCTGTGCCAATCCGCGTTTATCCGCGGCTTAGTTCTTATCGTGCAAAGCCGCCAGCGACTTCTCATCTAGAACGTAAACGTCGGCTGCCGGTGTGGTGCCAACCGAAACTGTAAATGCCGGCTGGCTGGCAGCCCTCAAACGCATGAGCATCGCCTGGTTGCTCAAGTAAGTTCGGCCGCGCGCGTCGATGAGAAAGTCTCCGACCCGCAATCTACTAACTGTTCCTGGTTCAGATAACTCGAGCGAGACCAAATCGGCCCGATTGTATCTCTGGGCGTAATATGCCGAAACCGTCTCCAACTCACTGACAACGACTGCCTGTGGTTGCGCACGCTTCGCAATTTCACGGAGCGCGTCCTGCATGTAGGCATCGTAAAACTCATCCTGCGGAAAGTACGCGCCGGCTTTGCTGGCGCCGCCGGTCAGAGAACTCACGTAAAGACGATAGTGCGGCGAAGCTTTCGTGGCTGACCAGAACGTTGCCAGAATTACCAGCGAGGGCAGGACTGCTCGGGCGTACACTTTTACTGAATCGTTGCCGGCCAGCCGCGCACACAGCCGACCGAATTTGCGCGCGACGAATTGAATGCCTATCGCGGAAGTAATCAACACAAGCGGCATCAGAGACGTGACGTACCGCATGAATTTTCCACCTGGGAACACGAAAGTGAGTATCCAGAGCGCCAACCACATCAGCAGCAGGTAACGTCCGTCGCCCATCTTGCGCCGAAACAGTAGCGCGATGCCGCCGACAAACCCGGCCAGCGAAACCACGGGCAACTTCGTCGCGAGTAATACGACGTAGAAATACCAGGGCTGACCGCTCAGCCAGTCGGCGAACTTGTGCGTGTAGAGCCGCCCCATGAACTCATAGCTGTCGTGTCCCATCGCGCGATAACTGGTGAAGTTCGCGATTGCTTTCCACGTGCCCGGAAACAGGATCGTCGGACTAAGCACGACAAAGGTGATGCCGAGAATTATGAAGAATTTGATAAAGCGCTTTTTGCCGATTACCCAACGCGTTGCCGGAATGTTTTGAAACACGTAGTTGTAAGCGACGGGAATCGATATGAGGATCGGAATCAGTTTTGAAGCCATCATGGCGCCGAGCGCGATCGCGGTGGCCCAATAATAACGTTCAGGATTTCGCTGGGGCTGACTCTCGGCGACGCGCTGCCCGCGCAACCAGAAAAAAATTGCCAGCAGAAAAAAGAAGACGAGAAACGTGTCTTCCTTTGCGATGCGATTCAATCCAATCGTCAGCGGATCGAATGCCCACAGTGCCGCCGATAACAAACCGATCTCGACCCCGAACAACTCTGAAGCAATCAAGAAGATGAGTACGGCGGTAGCTGCCCCGAACAACGGGCTCGGCAAACGCAGAGACATTTCCACCGGAATATTGAGATCAGGATGCGCCGCAACTAAAGATGTCTGGTTCCAACGTTCAGCGCCGATCACACTCACGGTGAGTAGCGCCTTCATCAGCAGCGGGTGCTCGCCGTTTGCCGAAGTCAGACCGTGCGCCCGGTAATCACTGACCGCGTTCAGCTTGTTCAGTTCGTCTTCACTTAGTCCTTCGCTCGCCAGGTGGTGAACACGAAGAGCGAATCCGGCGATGACCAGCACCGACAGGGCGAAAATCAAAATTGTGCGGGGAACGACGCGGGTGCTGGCGCCAGAGAAAAACTCAGGTCTCAATCCGGCAGTGATAAAAGGGACAGCAGGGGACGACAAATCCAGCGGGGCCTCCTATAAAAACCAAAACGCGGACCGACGGGAACGAACTGAAGCGGTCGCGCGAAGCGCAAGCTTAACGTGTATCGCCGGAACGGGCAAATGTGTAACCGTTTACGAGGCGCAAGGGTCTTAAGGAGACAAGCCTTGCAATCAGCGATTAAATCAGCGAATATGAGCGCTTGGTTCCGACCTGCCCTTCGAGCAAACGAGCGTTCGAAGGGTATTTAGATTTACCCGATTTTCATAAAGAGGTAGCAGGAATAAATGGCACCAGCACTTCAGCCGGAAAACGCACCGGCATCTTCAGCCCCGGCCTTCCGCATAGATCAGCAGCTTCATCAGATTCTTTATAAGCCCGAAGCGCAGCGCTCGACTTTGGAACCGCTGCCTGAGCCGGCTGTTCTACCCGAACCGCCGTACCCAATTCATCCGGATCCGCAGCCGATGACGAAATCCGAGTATCAGAAGCTGAATGCGATCCGCACGTGGAAGACCTGGGGCGCGCCGTATTTCAAGTCGCGCTGGTACAACAAGGACCTGCGCCCGATCATTCCGTATCTGTTTACTGAGTGGAAGTGCAATCTCGATTGTCACTACTGCTGGTCGTACAACAACAAGGTCAAGGGAATGACCGAAGACACGGCGAAGCGATCGATCGATTGGCTGCATTCGATCGGTTCCCGCGTGTTGGCGCTGATGGGCGGCGAGCCTCTGCTGCGACCCAAGTTCATTCACAAGATTGTTCACTACAGCGCCAAGAAGGACATCTTCGTCTACCTGCCGACGAACGGCCGCTTGATGAAGCCGGACGTGATCGATCGTTTGGGTGATGCCGGTGTGGCGACTGTGAACCTCGCGGTTGACTCAGTGAAGGACCGCAAGTCTCTGCCGAAAGCGCTGGATCCAATTCGTCCTTACTTTGAATACCTGGTGAAGCGGCAACATCACTATGGCTACACCGTGATGTTCAATATCAACATCTGCCGCAACAACATGGACGACGTGAAAGAGCTGACTGAGATCGCTCACGACCACGGCATCGCAACCGACTATCACATCAACGAGTCGCCCATGACCGAACAGACGCACTTCAAGCATCTGGATGAGAACGTTACCTATCTGACTCCGGATGATTGGTCTAAGGTTGATGACTTGCTCGACTATCTCGACGCCAAGCGTCACAACGAAGGCTACAAGATGGTCAATCAGAGCAAGCACATGCAGGACATGAAGCAGCTCATGCGCGGCGAGGTGCCGCCGTGGAAATGTCGCGCGGGCCAGAACTCCTTGATTATTCGCACCGATGGCACGCTCGCTCCGTGCTTCCCCATGTATTCAGTCTCGCATGATTGGGGCACGGTCGAGAATCCGAAATTTGATCACGCGCAGTTGGACGAGATGAAGCAGGAATGCTCAAAGCATTGCCTTTCGACCTGCAACTACATCCTGGCGTACTGCTATGACACGAAGCGAGTGTTGAAGTGGACTTTGAAGCAGGCGATGCACGGCTTCAAGGGATCGAGCGACACGATTCAGTAAGGGTAACGCAAACTTCAGTTTGCGCTGAAGGAAAGCCCGCGATTCAACGATCGCGGGCTTTTTTGTAACGTGAGCTATAGCGGTCGCAAACTGAAGTTTGCGTTACATCGATTTTGCAAACATGAACGTCACCAGCCGCGGCGGTTTTCCTTCATCTTCGCTGTGCCACCATTCCTTCAATTGCACGAGCGTGAGACCGCTCGCGGTTGCTGCATTAAGAAAATCTGAGATGTGATGAATGAATGCGGGAAGCTTGATGAGCGCGTCTTCGCGAGTGAATGTGGCGACGGTCCCCTGGTATTGCCGAAACGGGTGAAGCTCGCTGATGAAGAATTGGCCGTTATTCGCCAGGACACGAATTGCTTGCGCACAGATGTGATCAAGATCCGCGATGTGCTCCAGCACCAGGTTGCAGGAAATCAAATCAATTGATGCGTCATCGATCGCCCAGTGTTGAGTAATGTCCGCAACTGTGAACGCGACGTTCGCGGCTGATGACTTGCGGCGCGCCTGCGCGATCATCTCCTCAGAAAAATCCACCGCCTTGACCTGTTCTCCAATTTGGGCGAATAGCGAAGTGTTCTTCCCAGTACCGCAACCTATTTCCAGAATCGATGTGAAACGGAGACGGGCGAGAATTTTACGGGTGACCATTTCATCCAGATCGCGCGTGCGATTGCGATCCGTGTCGTAGGTGGTCGCCCAGTTGTTGTAACCGGCCCTCACTTTCATCGCGCTCTGAATATCCGCGGCTTCGATGGCCGCCGTCAACCCCTCTCATGATGCAGATCGAACAGGCGAAAACTTCGCCTGACGGCACGATAGTCGGCTCGGTTTCGACGCCGGCCGTGAAATGCTTCGCCCCACACTCTCATAAATGTTTAGAAGGAGAAACATGACATGGCATTGACAGATTTAATTCCGATCCCTGCCGGTGTTAACCCCGGCCTGAGCGTGGCGCACCAGTTAACCATGAAGACCCTGCTGGGGTTGCCGCGAGAAAATTTCGGCCAGGACTGCCGGTCCATCACCAATCCGACCCTGAAGGCGCTGGTCACCACAGCCAACGTGGGGCCTTTCGTCGTCACGGGTCTGGCGCCCGCCGTCGAATCTCTGAAAGAAGTTATGGACGATATCCGACAGGCCGAGCCTGAGATATTCGCGGCGCTGGGGTCATCGGGCATGCTTTGCGCTCGATTCGTGCGCGGCTCGACCGTGTCCATCAGTAACCACTCGTGGGGGACGGCCATTGATTTGAACCTGAACGGAGTACTCGACGCGCGCGGTGACGGCGTCGTCCAGGTGGGAATGTCGCGCATCGCCCCCATTTTCAACCAGAATGGATGGGCTTGGGGCGCCGGCTTTCCGAAAGAAGACGGAATGCATTTTGAGTTGAGCGATGAAAAGATCCGTGCGTTGCACGCGGCGGGAGTGTTCGGAGCGGGCGTGACGGCGCCGACCGCCGGCACGCTCAGTCTAGGCGATCGCGGCCCGGCGGTTAAAGAACTTCAGCAGAAGCTCAATGGGCTGGGCAACAATCTGACAGCCGATGGCGTCTTTGGACCGGCAACGCATGCGGCAGTGATTGCCTTTCAGGCTCAGAATGGTTTGACGCCCGATGGTCTGGTCGGGCCGCGTACGCGCGCGAAACTGGGCTTGTAACTAGCCCGGACGCGCTCTAATAATCAACGGCTGGCCCCGAGCGATTCGGTCTCGGCCTTTGGCGTCCAACGCAAGACCGGCTTGCGCGCGGCGGCGGCTTCGTCCAGACGGCAAGACGATCGACTGAGAGGCTGTCAAATCATTCGCTCAGAAGACTAGAATTCGACAAACTCTTCGGGGTAGTGTGTAAGGTCTAGTCTTTCCTCGTCTGGCACGGGTCGGATGCCCCACTGTTGCATCGCGAGCGCGCCGAAAAGGATCTCGATATTTCTGCCGTCATCATCCTTACCGATGTCTTCAAGCACAAGTGCGTGAGTCGTGATCGGATGACCTTCGATTTCTCCTTCAAGGATAGCCGCAGTGCTAGTTTCCTTCACGCCACCGCCAAGCGCCGTTCGATAAGCATGAGACATTTCGGATGTCTTTAGCATTTGCGCGACAGAGGAGGTCACATAAGTGTTCCGCGCCCCCGTGTCGAACAACGTCCAGCATTCGCGGCCATCAACTTTAATGCTCTGTGTGATGCGTCCCATGTTCTTCAGCCTCCCTGTTCCCAAAGATAGACGTCGAAAACTCGTTGCTTGAACCACTGCTGTGACGCGAGTTTTTGGACTTCTTGAGAACTGGGCGCGTTCGGAGCTGAGTATTCATGAACTTCGTGAAGCGACGAGCATGCGGCATCAATCTCGTCGTAGAACAACTCAAACTGCCGTAGCCATTTAGCGTAATAAATCGGATACGCCCGAATATCGCCCGACTTCGTACCAAGCGCTTTTCTGGCTCGCTTGTCGTAAATAATGATGAGGTCCTTCATTTTGAGCCACAAAAATTTTGTAGTCAGCGATGTTACTCCTCGCCTTCGTACTTTTCGGATATCCGATTATGCACCTCGGTTATTGACTCTATCAATTGTGGCTCGTGAAACTTATTTGGATCGATCCCATCGATAACCTCCAACACTGGTTTGTATCGTAGAATTCCTTCTCCAATATCATGCGCCTTTGGAAGATTTCGCGCGACTTTGTAAAAAACGGCCGCATCGGTGAGCGCCTTCAGTTTTCCGATCTCATCATGTCCTTCCAAACCCTGGCAGAAGACCTGGTCTTTCGTAAGCCACAGATTGAGATAGTGAAGGGCGAAGTAGTTGAAGTTCACTTGCGACATGACACGCCTCAAT
>DATLVM010000502.1:0-23438 GCA_035577445.1 Pyrinomonadaceae bacterium | reverse complement strand
ATCGTTACCATCATCGCGGCCATCGCGATTGCCGTGGGCCTGGCGCCGTGGCGAATCACAACTGGGCTTTTGCTCGGCGGCGCGTTATCGATTCTGAATTATCACTGGCTGCACTCGTCGGCGACGGCCATCATCAATCTGAACATTGGTTTGCCTGCGGGTTCCCCTGCGCCGCGCGCGCATTCGATTCGCTACGTCTTGCGATACGCGATCATTGCGGCGGCCGTGTTTGCAGCTTATCAACTCAACCTTGTTTCGCTGGCCGCGACGATTGTCGGACTTTGTTCATTCGTGCCGGCGCTAATGCTCGAAGCTTTTAGACAGTTCTATTTCATAATCATTCATCGAGAGGAATCTATTTGATGTTCTTTCTCTTTGCTGAAGAGACCGCTCATAGCGCGGAAGAAACCGTGGAGCAGGTGCCAATCATAGTGAAACTCGTCAACCAGTATTTCGGCGAGTACGCCTACAACTTCGAGATCAAATACACGAAGCCGCTTTGGACCAAGCTCCTGGCGAAGTTCGGCACGACGCCCGAAGCGGCTTTCGGCGCTTACACGCCTGAGAATGCGATCCCGTGGTACACGATCATGTTTGTCATCGCGTGCCTCCTGAGCGTTGCGCTGATTTGGATCTTGAAGGGCCGCTTGTCGGAAGACGAACCGGGTCATGGTCAACAGACTCTGGAAGTTGGTGTCCTCGCAGTGCGCAGCATGTTGGAAGACATCGTAGGCCCACATGGCTTGCAGTACTTCCCGGTAGTGATGACGTTCGCGGTGCTCATCCTGATTTCGAATCTGATGGGCTTCTTTCCGCTCTTCATGTCGCCGACGTCCGCGACCAGCGTGACGTTCGCGCTCGGGCTGTCGTCGTTCGTCTATTACAACTACATCGGCATCAAAGAGAACGGCCTCTTCGGACACTTGAAACATTTTGCCGGCCCAATCCCGTTGATGATGCCGCTAATCTTTTCGATCGAGTTGATCAGCAATTTGATTCGACCGTTCACGTTGGGCATTCGTCTCTTCGCGAACATGTTTTCGGATGAAAAGGTTCTGGACACGATCGCTCATTTGGCGCCGCCGTATACGAAGTTTTTGGTCCCGGTGGCGCTGATGCCTTTGAGTTTGTTCGTCGCCTTCATTCAGACCTTCGTCTTCGTGTTGTTGTCGCAGTTGTACATCAGCGAGGTATCGCATCCGCCGCATGACAGCCATCACGCGCACGAAGAAGACGGAATGGAGATCGTCGCACCGGTGTTGACTTAGCGGGCAGTGGCACAGACTTACGGTCTGTGCTGCGCGTGGTTTGAAATCACAGACTAAAGTCTGTGCCACGAAATCACAGACTAAAGTCCGTGCCACAGTGAAATCACAAACTGAAGTTTGTGTTACAGAGTTTTCATAGACGCGCCTTCGAGCGATGCGGCGCCGCGCCGCACACGTTGAAGCGTTAGGAAGCGCATTCACGAAACAAGACCAACCATAATCAATTCATAGTTCGTATTGCTGGAGCGCCGTTGTAAGAGGGGCGGTGGATACCGGATGCGGGCGAAATCATCCCGGGCTTGTTGTCGATGGGTCGCGCACAACCTGATTGGTCGGAACGTGTTTGTTCCGACAAGGAGAATTGAAATGAAGAAAGTGAAAATGATTAGTTGGGCAGTGCTCAGCCTGATGCTTTCGGCGATTACCGCCGTGGCCCAGCCGGCACAGGAAGCTGCGGAAGCCGGTGGTCCGGGCCGCCGCGGTTACATCGCGATGGCTGCGGGCATCGGCTTTGCCATCGCAGTGTTTGGTGGCGCAATCGGCCAGTCGCGTATAGGTGCGGCAGCGTGCGAAGGTGCTGCGCGCAATCCCGGCGCAGCGGGTCGTATTCAGACGATGATGATTCTGGGCCTCGCGCTGATCGAATCACTCGTGCTGTTCGCGCTGCTGATTGTGTTTACCGTCGTTCGCGGCGCGTAAGCTTTCACGAATTGCAAAAGAAATGAGCGCGGCCCTTACAGGTCGCGCTCGTTTTGTTTGGTGGCACAGACTTCAGTCTGTGATCGGGCGATTCAGAGCCACAGACTGAAGTCTGTACCACTAAGAAACTACAAAGGAGGTTCGTCTTCCGGCACGCGCTCGCCAACTGCCTCTTGCGCCGGGGCCGACAATAGCAGCTCGGCAAAACCCTGTGGGAAGGTTCGCACGCGACTGTTTGAATCAGTCACCACGTGGCACGTCTCGCCTTCGGCGATGATCGTACCATCTGCTTCGCGAATGATTTCATATCCAAATCGCATCGAGCGTCGTCGCAACTCAGTGATGTGAGTTCGCACGACAAGAATATCGTCGTAATAGGCCGGAGCTTTATATCGGCAGTAGCTCTCAGCCACGACGAGAAACGCATTCTCGTTCTCTTCCATGTCCCGGTACGAGAATCCGCGCGCGCGACAGAACTCAGTGCGACCAATCTCAAACCACACCAGATAGTTCGCGTGATACACGACGCCCATCTTGTCCGTTTCGGCGTAGCGAACGCGCAACAGCGTCTCGTGCCATTGATCAATTTCTGTCATTTCTTCGGGCGTCATGAAAGCAAATCGTTCGCGGCTGCGTCTCGAAAAACCGCGATACTAATTCCTTATTGAATTGCGAATCGTTTTAGCGGACTATAAGTGCGAAACATGATTAAGTCAAAACATTTCGGGAGTAGGTATTTGTTGAAAGGCTCAACGAAATGTTTGGCATTGCGAAAAAATGGAGCGGTTTTTAACGCTTGGATTTGGAAAGGTTAGAGGTCTTTGACGATAAGAGTCGGATCGTGTTTGGGCTTGAGCTTTCCGGCGACTGAGAGTTGATAGAGCTTGAGTGCCGCTCTGTAATCGTCCGTGTAAGGGTAGAGTTTTTCAATTCCCCGCTCTAAGTCTTTTACGACCGCCGATCCACTGCCTTTCTTTATTCCGTCTTTGAAGTCACAAAGCACTTGAGCGAGAATGAAGGCCGCAGCCGAATCGTCAGCGAAGGATTCAACAATGCTATCCCAAACTTCGTCAGTCATAAGTTGGAGCGGATAACCGGATGAAACATGCTGCTTGGATTGCGAGCATTCCAGCAGCAAAATCGAGCGGCGATAGCGTACTGCTAAATAGTGGAGTTGGCAACCCGTCAGGAGGTGATTCCTGATGGGACGCGGAGCGCGAAAGCGGCCTAAGCACTTGGCGAAGAAATTAAGGCAAGTCCGATTGAATCTAGGATGGACTCAGCAACAACTTGCCGAACGGATGAACTTGGATTCAGGCACGATCTCGCGATTTGAAAACGACCAGCGCGAACCGTCACTAATGGAGCTTTTGCAATATGCGAAGCTAGGCGGAACGACGATGGAAATCTTAGCGGACGATAAACAAAAGCTGAGATGAAATTTTTATTTTGGGCCAAAACTTTCAACAAGTACCCAGTCCCGAAACATTTTGATATCGGAGCGCCCCTTGGAGCGCCCACATCTTTGCGGGCGGTGCGCAGGCGTCCTGCCTGCGTTTTGCCGTTTTTCCTTAGCATTTGCGCGCTGGTTGTCGCGTCCCCGCTGTTACAAAGCTCGGCCCAACCTGCGCCGCAACAGCCCGCGACCGCGACGGCTGCGGCTCGCAACGCGACGCTGGTCGCCGCTACCGAAGAAGTTCTAAAAGAAACCAGCGAGCTGCGCCAGCTCTCGATCATCAAGCCAGTGCCCAGCTCAACCCAATCGCGCGAAGAGATCCAGCGCGCGATAATCAAGAATCTCGACGAGGAAACATCTGCCGCGGATCTTCATGCGAGCGAAGTTATCTTAAAGAAGCTGGGGCTCGCGCCTCCGGACTTTAACTATCGAGACCTGATGGTGCGATTGCTGACTGAGCAAGTGGCTGGCTACTACGAGCCCAAGACACAGCAGTTTCATCTCGCCGATTGGATCGATGCCGATGGACAGCGGCCGGTGATGGCGCACGAGTTGACTCATGCGTTGCAGGACCAGCATTTCAATCTGCGCCGTTTCGAGAAGTGGCCCAAAGGTGACTCTGATGCGGAACTCGCCGCGCATTCTCTGATCGAAGGCGACGCGACTCTCGCGATGGTCCTGTACATCGCCAGCAATCCGCTGCGCGCGCTGACTTTCTTGAAATCGCTCGGATCGATGGCCGGCGCGTCGGAAGAACTAAACAAAGCGCCGCGAGCGGTGCGCGAGTCGTTACTGTTTCCGTATCAGGAAGGTTTGAATTGGACGCGCGAGCTTTATCGGCTCGGCGGCTGGAGCGAAGTGTCGGAAGCGTTCAAGACTCTGCCGCAATCGACTGAGCAGATTCTGCATCCGACAAAATACCTCACGCGCGAAGCGCCGGTGAAGGTGGTGCTGCCGGATCTGACGGTGATGCTGAATTCAAAGAGGTCAGACGTCAGAAATCAGAGGTCAGTACCGCCCGCGTCAGCGGGTGGGTCAAAACCGCAATCGAGTTGGAACCGGATTTCGAGCGACGTTAACGGCGAATTTGGTCTCTACCTGATTCTCGATGAGTTCCTGAAGTCGCCGGCTGAATCGCGACGCGCGGCGGCTGGCTGGGGCGGCGACCGGTTTGATCTCTATGAGAATGCTCAAGGCCAGGTCAGTTACGTTTCAGTTTCCGCCTGGGACACAGAAAACGATGCGCGCGAATTTTTCGATGCTTATGTGAAGCGCGTGCAGCTTCAGTATCCCAATGCGGAGCGAACTAACGCGGCCGCCATCGTCGTCTTTGGGACCAGTGACGGCGAAGTCCTGGTTGCGTTGAAGGGATTGAGAGTATTCACAATCGGATCGCCGCAATCACTGAAAGCTGAATCGCTGCTGTGCGCGCTGGATAGTAACGCACCAAATTGCCGCCCGCCCACGGCTATGCTATTTTCGCACTAGATTTTCCGAGATATCAGATCGTTAAGCGAAGCACTGAGCCGCTAGAAAAGTGACCTCAGAGTCTCGAAGCATGCAAGCCTCGAAATTCACCGTCAAGCCTCTCTCGAAAGCTCCCGCAAAAGCCAATTCAGATAATTCGCCGCCGGTTGGTGAAAAGCAGTCGCGCTTGCGGGCGCTGACGACGGGGCTGCGTAGTTTGGAACAGAAACTTCGTCTTGGTGGTGGGCCAGACAAGATTGAGCGGCAGCACAATCAAGGGAAACTCACGGCGCGTGAACGAATTGATTTGCTGCTCGACAAAGATTCGGCGAGCCAGGAGATCGGATTACTCGTCGCTTACGATCAGTACAAACCAGAAGGCAGAAGGCAAAACGCAGAAGGCAGAGAGCAAGTCGAAAACGAAATCGGCCAGGCGCCGGCCGCGGGCGTGGTAACTACGATCGGGCGCGTAGCGGGCAGGGAAGTCGTTGTTGTCGCGAACGATGCAACCGTAAAAGCCGGATCGTGGTGGCCGGAAACGATTAAGAAAATTCTGCGCGCGCAAGAGATCGCGATGCGCTCACGCGTGCCGATCATTTATCTCGTAGATTCGGCCGGCGTGAATCTGCCTTATCAGGGCGGCGTATTCCCGGGACAGTACGGCGCGTCGCGCATCTTCTATTACAACTCGATCATGCGGCGCTATCTGAAGGTGCCCCAGATCTCCGCGGTGATGGGGCCGTGCATCGCGGGTGGCGCTTATCTCCCCGCGCTGTCGGACATCATCATCATGGTCGAAGGCACTTCGTTCATGGGCTTGGGCGGGGCGAATCTCGTTAAGGGCGCAACCGGCCAGACGATCGATAACGAGACTCTCGGCGGGGCGCGGACGCACAACGAAATTTCCGGCGTGGCGCATTATCGAGTGAAGAACGATCAGGAAACGATTGCCAAGATAAGAGAGTTTGTTGGGGAACTGCCAAAGCCGGAGTCGGGAGTCGGGAGTCGGGAGTCGGGAAAAGCAAACTCGAAGAGCCCTCAGGATCGCATCTACGACATCTTTCCTGAAGATCACCGCCAGCCCTACGACATGCGTGCGCTGCTCGATTGCGTTCTCGACGATGGACATCTCGATGAATTTCAAGCCGACTACGCGAAAGAAATCATCACCGGTCATGCGAGCATCAACGGCATTCAAGTAGGCGTGATTGCGAATGCGCGCGGCATGTTTCGCGATCCTGCGGGCGGGCCGCCAAAGTTCGGTGGGATCATCTACACGGAATCGGCCGAAAAGGTCGCGTACTTCATCGACACTTGTAATCGTCACGGCACTCCGCTGCTTTTTATTCAGGACGTTTCGGGGTTCATGGTGGGCTCGGAAGCCGAACACTCGGGCATCATTCGCGCGGGCGCGCGCTTCGTCGAAGCGATGGCAACTGCTACTGTACCCAAGATCGTTCTGACTCTGAATCACGCATCCGGCGCGGGCTACTATGCAATGGCCGGACAGGGATTCGATCCGGATTTCATCTTTAGTTGGCCCACCGGACGCATGGGAGTCATGGAAGGCGAGTCAGCCGTGCAGGCTGTCTTTGGCAGTCAACTTCACGAGTTGAGCGCGAATGGCGAAGAGCCGAGCGAGAACTTAAAATCCGAAATGGAAAAAGTGCGCGCGACTTACGAAAAAGAACTCGATGCGAAGTACGCCGCGGCGCGGGGCCTGGTCGATGCGGTAATCGCCCCGGAGGACACGCGGGCCGTGCTTGAGCTTGCATTACGAGTGAGTTTGAATTATTCAGGTCCACATCTGGGACAATTTATTTTGCCGGCTTCATTAACGTAAGCCACAGAGACACAAAGGCGCAGAGACCATCAAGAAGAAGTTGAAGACCTTGAGCAATAGACCAAAGCCTCTTGTAAGCTCTGTGACTCTGTGCCTCTGTGGCAACAACAAAAGGAGAAGCACTATGAAAAAGAGCACCACCTGTCTTTTGATTCTATCGGTTGCGATTGTGATCGCGGCGTTGATGTCGGTGGGCATTGCTGTCTCAGCGCAGAATGCTAACTCGTCGACAACGATGAGTAACGACAACATGGCGAAGCCCAAACCGCAACGCGGTCGACGCGGCCGTCGCGGCAGAGCTCCGAAGCCCGCCGCATCTGAAGCTACGTCGACGCCGGCCGCGGACGCGATGGCGGCGATGCCGGCGGCAACTCCGAAAAGAACCGGACGTTGCGACCCGATGCAGCAGGAGCAGACCGATTTGTCGGGAACCTATACCGGCAAGTTGAAGCACGGCAAAGACCCAGTGGCGGACGCGACGCTGACCATTACGGGCAATCAATTCACTGGCACGATGGGCACCCAGACGGTTTCCGGACGAGTCGTTGCGGTTACCACCTGCGGTTACACGGCCGTGACAATGATGCACGAGGGCCAACCGCGGGCGATGTCGCTGCGAGCCAAGAGAATGGGGAATGGCCTAACGCTCACGAGCGTTCCAGGCGAACCCGAACAGATCATGTTCACGACCGGCGGCGGCGCCATGCGTCCCCGCAAGCATCGACGCACGACCAAGAGCACCGGTGCCGCGCCGGCCGCGACGCCGAAGACTACTCCGTAAGGCGTAGTCGATCGAACGATCGACGCGGAAACGCGAATACGCGGGGAGTCAGCGAGGGTGAAGTGATCGCGCTTCGTCTCGCATCTGGTTCCCCGTGTCTTTTTGTGAATAGGGTCAGAGCGACGGGGTCAAGTGAATTTGAGAAGAGTGCTGGATCCGCTCGCTACCGCTCGCGGTTCTGACACGCGCGTATTTCAGAGGAATGAAAGAGAAGATTCGCATAGCCGCGGGCCAGGGGTTCTGGGGCGACTTGCCCGACGCGCCGGTGCGCCAGGCTGAAGGCGGCCCGATCGATTACCTGATGCTCGACTACCTGGCCGAAGTCACGATGTCGATCATGCAGAAACAGAAGGCGCGCGATCCGGACGCGGGCTATGCGCGGGACTTTGTTCCCTTGATGAAGCAGATTCTGCCGACGTGCGTTGACCGCGACATTAAAGTTGTTGCCAACGCCGGCGGAGTAAACGTCGCAGGCTGTGCTGCCGCCGTGCGCGAAGTCGCGCGCGAACTTGGTTTGGAAGGAAAGTTGAAGATTGGAATCGTTACGGGCGATGACATTCTCGATCGGATCGACGATCTGATCGCGCGCGGGATTGAGTTGCGCAACATGGACACGGATGAGTCGTTGAGCACGGTTCGCGATCGCATTCAAAGCGCGAATGCTTACCTGGGCGCGGCGCCGATCGTTGAAGCTTTGAATGAAGGCGCACAGGTTGTCATCACGGGCCGCGCAACCGACACGGGCTTAACCCTCGGGCCGATGATTCATGAGTTCGGCTGGGCCGCGAATGATTGGGACAGGCTCGCGTCCGGAACGATCGCTGGTCATATCATCGAATGCGGCGCGCAATGCTCGGGCGGCAATTGCCAATATGAATGGCAATCGATCCCTGATCTGGCGAACGTTGGTTTTCCGATCGCGGAAGCTTCGCCCGACGGAACGTTCGTCATCACGAAACACGAAGGCACAGGCGGGCGCGTTAACGTTCCCTCAGTCAAAGAGCAACTGCTTTACGAGATGGGCGATCCGCACGCTTACATCACACCGGATTGTGTGGCGGACTTCACGACGATTCAGCTTGCCGATGCAGGCGCCGATCGCGTGCGCGTGTTTGGGATCAAGGGACGTCCCGCGACCGATTCACTCAAAGTCTCAATCAGCTATTCGTCGGGCTTCAAAGCGGTGGGCACACTCGTTTATGCCTGGCCTGACGCTTACGAGAAGGCAAAGGCTGCGGACAAAATTTTGCGCGCGCGCCTCGATCGGCTTGGATTGAAATTCGAGCACGTGCTGACCGAATTCGTCGGCGCAAACGCGACGCACGGACCTTTGGCCGGAGAGCCTTCGCGTGACTTGGCTGAAGTTCAATTGCGCATCGGCGTGCGCGGAAATGATCGAAAGGCCATCGAACGGTTCACGAAAGAAATCGCGCCGTTAATCCTAACCGGACCGCCCGCGGTCACAGGCTTTGCGGGAGGTCGGCCCAAGGTTGAAGAGATCGTCGCTTATTGGCCGGCGTTGATTCCAAAGAGTGAAATCCAATCCAAGGTTGAGATTCTCGAGGTTTGATCGAACCACAGGACGCAGAGGAATTTGAGAAGTGAAGGTAAGACTTCTACAGCTAGCTCACGCGCGATCAGGGGACAAAGGCGATACGGCGAATGTCGGCCTGATTGCATTGCGGGACGAATTCTATCCGTTGCTATTGCGCGAAGTGACTGCGGAGCGAGTCAAGAAACATTTCACGGGCATCTGCCAGGGCGAAGTTGAACGATTCGAATTGCCGAACCTGGGCGCGCTGAACTTTCTCTTGCACGAGAGTCTGGGCGGCGGCGGCACCCTGTCGCTGATGACCGATGCGCAGGGAAAAACTTTTTCTACTGCGCTGCTGCGAATGGAAATCGAAGTAGCGGACGACGAGGCAGAGACCTTGGGGCTCAGAGGCGCGACTGAAAACTGACCACTGAAAACTCAAAACTGCGTATGACTGCTGAATCAGTTGTCATCTATGAGGTCGAAGGCGCCATCGCCCGCGTCACGATGAACCGTCCCGAGAAGCGTAATGCTTTGAATGACGAGTTGGTTGCCGGTCTCAAATCCGCTCTGCGTCGCGCGCATGATGATCACGAAATCCGAGTAGTCATTCTCTCCGGAGCCGGATCCGATTTCTGCGCGGGTGCTGATCTTTCAGCACTTCAAAAAATCGCGAACGCTTCGGTTGCTGAGAATCTCGACGATGCGCGGTCATTGATGGAGCTATTTACTTTGCTGCGCGAGGTTCGCATTCC
This sequence comes from Pyrinomonadaceae bacterium, assembly GCA_035577445.1. Classification (GTDB taxonomy): domain Bacteria; phylum Acidobacteriota; class Blastocatellia; order Pyrinomonadales; family Pyrinomonadaceae; genus UBA11740. The sequence continues at coordinate 13,635 of DATLVM010000502.1, read as the reverse complement.
CGTAATCGCGGCGGTGCGTGGACGAGCGTTAGCCGGTGGTTGCGGTCTGGCCCTCGGTTGCGACCTGGTGATCGCGGAAACGGAGGCGCGTTTTGGTTTTCCTGAAGTGAAGATTGGATTTGTGCCGGCGATGGTGATGACGATCCTTCGCCGGAATGTCTCTGAGAAGAGAGCCTTCGAATTAATCTCGCTGGGCAGCGAAATCTCAGCCGGCGAGGCGGCCTCGTTTGGTCTCATCAATCGTGTCGTAGACGCCTCTTCATTTGACTCAGAAGTGAACCGGCTAGCCGCCAAGCTCGCTAAACTCAGCTCTTCTGCCATCACTCTTTCCAAGCAGTTACTCTACAAAATTGATAGCCTTTCCTTCGCCGAGGCGCTCGAATCCGGTGTCGACGTTAACGTCACCGCTCGCATGAGCGACGACTGCAAAAAAGGCATTGCGGATTTCCTGAACCGGGATTAGCATCTGCTTCGAGCGTTACGGGAACTTGGTCAAATATTCAAAGTCTCGGATTTTGGCCGCATAGTGTTATGCAGATTCGGAATAATTTCCGAACTGATTCCAATGAGTACGACAGTTGCATCCATTCTCGCGACTGGCCAACCAAATTCACCTGAGGAGAACGATATGACCTTCAAAGCAGCAAAGACTCTCGTTATGACCGCGGTGCTCGCCGTGGTTTCAGTGTTGTTCTTAACCGGTCCCGTGTCCGCGCAAGTTACTGGGACTGGCAGTCTCAGCGGGACCGTTAAAGACAAGAACGGCGCTGTCGTAACCGGCGCCACTGTGACGGCGACGAACAAGAGCACGGGACTGACGCGTTCGGCCACCACGGGCGATGATGGGAATTACCGAATCGATTTGTTACCAGCCGGAAGATATGACGTGAAAGTGAACGCCGGCAATTTTGCCGATGCCAAATCTGAAAACGTCGAGCTGTTGGTCGGTAATAACGGATTGGACTTTGGACTGGAACCGGGAGGCGTCTCGGGAACAGTCACCGTGACGTCAGGTGAGACGGAGCTGGTCAGTAAAGATAAGACTGATATTAGTCTGAACGTCACGCCGCGCGAGGTGCAGGACCTTCCCCTTAACGGGCGCGACTTGGCGAACCTTGCGTACCTTGCTCCGGGTGCGAAACCGGTAGACTCATATGACCCGACGAAGAACCGCCTGGCGATTTTCGGCGTAAACGGATCAAGCGGGCGCAACGTCAACGTCACCATCAATGGAATTGACAACAAGGACAACACCGTCGGTGGACCTGTAATGCAGTTTCCCCTTGAAGCAATCCAGGAATTCAAGATCAGCACGCAACGCTTCTCAGCGACGAACGGTCGTAGCGAAGGCGCCGCCGTCAACGTGGTGACTAAGTCCGGTGGCAGTGATTTTCACGGCTCGGTCTTCTTCTTTCTCCGGGACAAAAAGCTGAATGCAGCTGCGGTTAATAACTTTGCGACCGGCGCCAAAGAGACAACCAAACCTCCGTTCAATCGGAAAGAGTTCGGCGGATCAGTCGGCGGGCCGATTAACAAGGGCGATCATCCGAGCTTTTTCTTCTTTGCATGGGAACGCCAAAAAGAGGCCGTCTCAATACCGGTGGCTGCGGATGCACTCGCCGAGTTGAACCTCGTCACGGGCTTGGGCGCACAACCTTCAGCGACTATTCCGCTGCCTTACAAGGATACAAGGTGGAATGCTCGAATCGATCACACGTTCAATTCCCGCAACAACATCTTTTTCAGTTACAGCGATCAATTCAATCTTGGACGCAACGACCAGTCGGGCCAGCGCAATGACCTAACCGAAGGGAACTTTACGAGGAATAAGCTGCAGCTCGCCAACATGACGCTTACGTCGCAGCTGAGCAATAGGACAGTGAACGCATTCACTGCGGGCTACCAGTATTGGCACAACCTGATTGACACGGAAACCAGCAGTCCGTTCTTCAGTTTCCCGACCGGGATTAGTTTTGGTACTAACGTGAACGTGCCGCAGGAGTCGTACCAGAGCAAGTATCAGTTCAAGGACGACTTGTCGATCAGCCGCGGTAATCACACTTTCACCACCGGCGTTGATTATCTGTACGAACCAAAACTAGGTGGCTTTTTCAAGTTCAATTCGACGCTGGAGATCGACTTCACAAAACTGCCGAGTGCGATAAATGCCTTGCCGGCAAAGTTCGCGACGCCAGGTTTGGTTGGCGGCATGACAATCGCAGTCGGCGATCCCTATTTCAACCTGCCGGGCGGCGCGAAGATGTTGGGCTTTTACTTCCAGGACGATTGGAAGTATCGGCACAATCTCAGTTTCAACCTCGGTTTGCGATGGGATAAGGATTTTAATCTGATTGGTGGTACGGCCCAGCCGCTCAATCGTACCTACCTTGCTATGAAAGCGATCAATCATCCATCTGCGGCGAAACTTCCGCAGGATGACAACACAGATTTCAGCCCGCGTGTCGGTTTCGCGTGGGACGTTAAGGGCACTGGGCGCCATCTAATTCGCGGCGGGTATGGACTGTATTACGGTCAGGTCTTCCTGAACATTCCGCTGTTCATGATTCAACAAGCCAGACCGACGATCTTCCAGACCGCGTTTAGTATTGCCAGCGGTGACCTGGTTCCTGGAACAGCGATTCTGCTTTCGAATTGGCGCTTTGGCGTCGATCCATTGCCAACGATTCCGCCGCCGTCAACTCAGCCAGTGGCGGGCGCAACCGGTCGTATCATGGATCCGGATTACCGGAATCCCTACACCCAACAGTGGAACATCGGTTATGCGTGGCAGTTCAACAACTACTCGGTGTTGGAAGTTGATTACACGCACGTGCTGGCGCTGCACGAGTCAAAGACCGTCAACATCAATCCAACGCGTCGCCTGTTCCTGGACGGCAGCGGTAACGAAATCACAACCCGGCCTTTAGCCGCGGCCCTGGCCGCTGCCGGGCAGGTGGCCTTCGGCCGCATCGATTTGGAAACCTCTACCGGACGCGCTCGATACGATGGCATGAATATCTCGTATAGACGCAGGCTGCATAACAACTTCACCATCAATGCGACGTACACGCTTTCGCGCGCGCTAGCTTACAACGGAAACGCAGCAGCCTTCCGGAATCGCGCGTGGAATCCTTTTGACCTCTTCGCATCATACGAACTTGGACCTGTTCCTAACGACACTCGTCACAGGTTCTCAGCGAGCGCCGTCGTCAATCTTCCGTGGGGACTTCAATTCGCGCCAATCATGCAGTTAGAGTCGGCGCGCGCGTACACAGCCGGTTACGGAGGCTCGGTGGATGTTCTTGGCACGGGATCCGGTCGCGGAACATCGCACGTGATGGTGTTCAACTCGAGTCCGAATGACCTGACGGCTACGTTGACATCTTTCGGCGACCCAAGTGTGGCGGCCAATGCGGTGAAATATCGGAACTGCTTCCGCACCGGCCAATGCACCTTCGCGCCGTTCGATAACCTACGCGGTCAACCGTTCTTCCAACTGGATGCCCGCATCAGCAAGAACTTCAAGTTCAAAGAGCGCTATGTGATTACGCCGCTTTTGCAAGTTTTTGATCTGACAAATCGCGCCAACTCTGGAAACAACTTCCAGGGAGATGTGAGGCAAACGAGTTTTGGAACAGCGCTAGGTTTCATCACTCCTGCGGGAACGATTGTGCCGCATGCGCTTTCCGCGGAACTTGGAGTAAAATTCACGTTCTAAACTTTTGTTAAGTTGGTAAGGGTGGGTGGCGGAGCAATCCGCCACCCTTTTGTTTTGTTGTCATGAAGATCAACCGCCAAAGATCGATGCCTTCTGTTTTTTCTCCAATCGTGGTGCTGTTAGTTCTCTTTGTCCCCGCGCTCGCACAGCAGACAAATCCACAGAAGGTGACTTCCGCATACGCGATCCTAACTACCGTCGTGGACACAAAAAGCTCAACGGTAGGGCAACAGCTAACCTTCCGTATAGTTGCCGATCTAGTTGTAAAAGGTCTCGTGGTGATTCCGCGCGACTCGATGGTTTACGCTCGTATTAGCGACGTGCAGGCCAAAAGAAAAGATCAGCCCCAATCGGCTCTGGCAATCGTAGTTGAAAAAGCCAAGAGACCCGACGGAATAGAGGTGCCGCTGCAGGCGATTATCGCCGCCGTGGCCGCCCCCACAGAGAACTCGCTCTCGTCAGATCCGACTTATGGCATGTTGCATTCGAACGAACCGCGCATGAGCGGAGCGGGCGCAGGCACGACGTCTCGCACCGGGGATCTAACGGCAAGTAGCAAAGCTTCAGCGACTGCTGCCGTGGCTACCGCCGGAATCAAGGGGCCGATGGAGGAAGGATTTCTTTTGAACGAAAGTTCCGCCGGAGCGATTGGATATGAAGGCTTAACGTTGTCATGGGGGCTTGCAGCTCCGCCACCATTTACCATCTTCGTGAGCAAGAATAAGAGCATCAAGCTCAACGTCGGCACACAAGTGCTCTTAAGGATGGCTCCTCCGCGTCTTCCTCAATAGTGTTTTCGGAAATTCGATCTGTCTAATCGCGCGGTTTGACGTTCTCTCTGATGAACTCTGCGATGTCCTGGGTCGAAGTACCGGGGAGGAAGACTTCGGCCACGCCTTGACCTTTGAGTTTCAGAATATCTTCTTGCGGGACAATGCCTCCGAGCACGACAAGAGTATCCTTCATACCTTGCTCGCGCAGAAGCGATACGATGCGTGGGCACAGCGTGTTGTGAGCGCCACTCAGGATCGAAACGCCTACGGCATCGACATCTTCCTGTAACGCGGCCGCAGCGATCATCTCCGGAGTTTGACGCAAGCCCGTGTAAATCACTTCCATACCGGCGTCACGTAACGCGCGCGCGATTACCTTTGCGCCGCGGTCGTGTCCGTCGAGACCGGGCTTCGCTACAAGCACCCTGATTTTTCTGGTTGAATTATCCATGCGAGGTTAAATGGCCGGCTCTTCGTAGATGCCGTAAACGTCGCGCAGCGCTGAACAGATTTCGCCGAGTGTCGCGTATTCACGCACAGCATCAATGGTGGCGGGCATCGTGTTGTCCCCCCGCTGCGCAGCTTTTCTGACTGCATCGAGCGTTCTTTCGACCGCCGAGTCATCTCGTTGGGTTCGGGTTCGCTCGAGTCTTTCAACCTGGTGATTGCGAACATTCTCATCGATAACGAGAATTGGAACTTCCTGCTGTCCGTCGGACATCGCATATTTATTCACGCCGACGATTGTCTGCTCTCCGCGCTCCAGGGCTTTCTGATATTGGTAAGCGGATTCTTGAATCTCGCGTTGCGGAAATCCCTTCTCGACAGCTTCGACCATTCCGCCCATCGCATCTATTCGATCGAAGTAGTCTAGCGCTCCCTGTTCCATCTCAGTCGTTAGTGCTTCTACGAAATACGAACCACCTAACGGGTCAGCCGTATTAGCCACGCCCGTTTCTTCTGCAATGATCTGCTGCGTTCGCAGAGCGATCAGAGCCGCTCTATCTGTAGGCAATGCGAGGGCCTCGTCATAAGCGTCGGTATGAAGCGACTGGGTTCCGCCCAGGACACCAGCCAACGCCTGGATCGCCACGCGCACGATGTTATTAAGTGGCTGCTGAACCGTTAATGACACGCCCGCCGTCTGCGTGTGAAAGCGCATCTGCATCACACGTTCATTCACCGCACCAAATCGATCGCGCATGACGCGAGCCCAAATGCGACGTGCCGCGCGATACTTCGCTATCTCTTCGAAGAAATCATTGTGAGCGTTAAAAAAGAAGGACATCCGCGGTACGAATTGCTCGAGATCCAGTCCGGCGCGCACCCCCCAGTCAACATACTCGATTCCATCACGGAGCGTGAATGCTAGTTCCTGCAACGCCGTCGACCCGGCTTCGCGAATGTGATATCCACTAACGGATATTGGATTGTAGCGAGGCACATGATTCGTGCAGAACTCGAACGTATCGATCACAAGTTTCATTGCTGAACGGATCGGATAGATCCATTCTTTTTGCGCGATGTATTCCTTGAGGATGTCGTTCTGAAGAGTTCCCGAAATCTTTTTCCAATCAGCGTTTTGTTTCTCAGCAACTACCAGATACATTGCGAGGAATACTGAGGCAGGCGCGTTGATAGTCTGTGAAACAGTGACTTGGTCTAGCGGAATCCCCTCAAACAATGCCTCCAGGTCCGCGAGCGACGAGACGGCTACGCCGCACTTGCCCACCTCGCCTTCGGAAAGCGGTGAGTCGGCGTCATATCCCATCAATGCTGGCAAATCATAGGCGACCGAAAGACCGGTTTGTCCTTCTTTCAACAGATACTTGAAACGAGCATTAGTTTCTTCCGGAGTTCCAAAGCCGGCAAATTGCCGCATCGTCCATAGCTTTCCCCGATAACCCGTTGCATGGATGCCGCGCGTGTAAGGGAACTCCCCAGGGAAATTGATGTCGCGATCAAAATCCACGTCAGCGACGTCAGCGGGATCGTAAAGTCGCGCAATGTCGGCGAGTGAAACGGTTTGGAACTTTGAGGCGCGCTCCGGTTGACGTTTGAGGGACTTCTGTAGAGTGGTCTCTTCCCAACGTTCGCGCTTGAGTTGATCTTCGGACGAGGTTTCTTTTAACTCTTGCATGACCCGAGCATTCTACCGCTTGAATGTCGTAAGGTGGTGATTAAAGTCGGATAGTAGTTGATGGAAATAGACGTGTCAATTTGCTGTATTACGAAGGACGCGCGGCTGTTGCCTATCAACAGCCGCGCGATTAAGGAAGGACCCGGTAATTCGTGGAAAGAGCAGCGGGGTAAAGGTGTGCTGTTTAGCGGACGAACGAAACGGTTCCAACACTGGATGAGTTGGTCTGAGGTCCGATTGGGACCACCACGTCGGTGGGCCTGACCATTCCCAGCCTCTCTCGGGCCGCGACCTCAATGGCGCTTGTGTCACTCGTGATCCGGCGGACGTCTACCTCAAGTCGCTGGTTGGCTTGATGTAGTGACGTTATCTGCGCCGCCATTCGTTGATAGTCACTCGAAGCTACCCTGAGCTGGTTATGCGCGCTTAGAATAACCGTGGCACATACTGCGGTCGCCGCAAGCATAACTGTTGCGAAAATCGCCCAGAAGGGAACGCGAGTTACCCGAACGCCTACGGTGATTAGGTCACGGACTTTTCGGTCGACGCGAAAATCCGCCGGATTCGACTGAGAGAAAACGGTCTGAAGAGTTCTGTTATTAAGCCAGTTCGTTGTACTAGCGGTATTCAAGGAGCACCTGCCTCTCTGCTCTTTCTTCTAATTTATGTACGCCGCGAACGTCCTAGACCCGGCTGAACGATGGCCGGGTCGTTGCCGCCGCTGCTGTGATACTCGTATCGAAGCCATCTTTCGTCGGACAGCTACTCGCAGGGAATGCCTCTGTCTAATGACTCGAAGGTGATTATGGGTGCTTTTCATTCGTCGTTTAACCCCGACAACCACTAGATACTAGGTTCATCATTTGGGCAACCCCAAGATACGGCGCTTCGGAGCCTGTCAATGTCTTGCACGACAATAACTTAGCGGCAAGTTCGGGCGAATGTAACACCGATGTCGGAGCCGAGCAATAGCATTTGATTGCAACAATTTAACATCCTAAGTTCAACTATTGCTTCAACTACGAGCGATTAAGCGCTTAATTGGGCGTACGGCGGGCGAACTTAAATCGACGGGCGATGCAAACACCCAATTGAGTGTGAAACCACCTTTGGCGGCCGTGGGTCACATTGGCGCGTCTGTGGTGCTCCGGCTGTATCTGACACGACAGACAGGGAGGATGTTGCCGAAAAACTCCAGTAATTCGCAGTTTGGATTGGGGGCACAGCGGTTGCCCTAGGGGATATCGGTATTGTGTGGAATTTGCCCCTAGGGAGCCTTAATAATGAGAGCTATCAAGTATGCTGAGCAGGGCCTTGCAACCGTTGCGGGCGCCATTTTTAACTCGGTCCAAGTTTTCAACAAGTACAAGCCAAATCCTTCATTCACGCCGAAGTGGTCGGACAAGCCGCTCCTGAAGTCTTGGCAAAAGACAAAGCCAACGCTCGGTTGGCCTAGGGTTACGGATTCTCTCTGTCCGAATTGTGTCATCGAAGCTCGTGAGTCGATTTTGAACGGCGATCAGGAAGTATCGATCTTGGTTAACGAAAAAGTTGGCGAGATTAAGGCGCAAATTATTGAGCGCAATGGCGAGATTTGGATGGTCAAGGATTGCCCGAAGCATGGCCACTTCGAAGATATGATGGCAATTGACTCCAAGTTCCTGCAGCACATCGAGACAATGTTTCCGGGGCGCGACATCGAAGCTCACAACGACGAGAAGCTTCACAACCATGGCTCGAGCACCGTGAAGTACGGTCGAGGGGCGGTCTTGACTGTTGACCTCACCAATAGGTGCAACATGATGTGTGATCCTTGTTTCATGGATGCTAACCAGGTTGGTTTCGTTCATGAACTCAGCATGGATGAGATCAAAGAAATTCTCGATAACGCAATTTCAATTAAGCCGCGGCGACAAATGTCCGTTCAGTTTTCGGGGGGTGAGCCGACGATCTCGCCTCACTTCATCGAAGCGATTCGTTACTCACGGAAGGTTGGCTACAACTCCGTGCAGGCGGCGACAAACGGAATCGAGTTCGCTAAGAGCAAGGAATTCTGCCGAGAGGCCGCCGAGGCCGGCCTGCGCTATGTGTATTTCCAGTTTGATGGTATCGGAAATGACGCAAACAACCACCGCCAGGTAGGTAACCTGTTCGACGTGAAGCTTCGCGCGATCAACAATCTGCACGAGGCCGGTGTTGAAATTGTGCTCGTAACCACACTCGTTAACGGCATTAACAATGACCAGGTCGGATCGATTATTCGATTTGCTTTGGATAATCCAAAGAAGATCGCGTTCTTGTCGTTCCAGCCTGTTTCATTTACTGGTCGCGACGAAGCCATCACGGCTGATCGCCGGCTACAACAGCGATACACGCTCTCGCACTTGGCGCACGATGTAAAAAACCAGGTCGGGATCACTGAGCCGACGCGCGATTGGTTCCCGCTTTCCCTGATGGGCGCGTTTGCTGACTTCGCAGATTTGGTCCACGGTCCGAACTCCGAATGGGGACAGGTTTCATGTGGCTGTCATCCGAACTGTGGTGTTGGCACAGCGGTGATGATCGACAAGGAAACGAAAGAGATGAGTCCGGTTCCGGCCTTCCTGAATATTCCGGGGCTGGTGAAGGACATGCGGAAGATTACCGATGCCGCACGTGGAAAGTGGTTGTCGAACTTCATGATGGCTCTGGCGCTACTCAAGCACTATCATCCGAAAAATGCGCCGTCTCAGTTTAATTTGTATGAGCTCTTTAAGAAGTTTGATAAGTCCTTCGGACTCACCGGCAAGGATTACGGGAAGGTAAGCGGCGATCGAAGCAAGGACGATATTGAGAAGCGTCGCTCTGATCGTTGGAATTTCCTCTTCATCGCCGGCATGTGGTTCCAGGATCTCTTCAATTACGATTTTCGTCGCACTGAGATGTGCATTATCCCTTACGGAACGCAGGAGGGAGAGATCAGTTTCTGCGCTTACAACACGGGGATCGGCTGGCGCAATATCATCGAGCACATGCACCAGAACGCAACGGTGGCGAAGTGGTACGAAGAACACGGCCGGCATGAAATCTTTGCGGGTGGCAAAGAGGTTCCGCTTTCGGATGCTTCGCACAATCTAAGACTAAACGAGGTCGACCTTGCGCGTCCGAACAAGCCTCACATGGAGGGGCCGAAGACCGCGCACGAAGAGATGGTTGCAATGCGCAAGCTCTATCAAGACATGGTCCTCAAGCGTCAGGAGATCACGACTGATAATGGTGATAAGCCGGTCCAGATTCAGGGACTCGGTCGGAAGAAGGAAGTAGCGGTTGCGTCGGTCTAAGGGGACGCACTGAATCTCTGACCCCGCGAATGGTAGAAACCGTTCGCGGGGTTTTCTATGGCGGCTTGACCATCGCGCACGGTGACGTGTTAAATACAGGGTCGACCTGAAGAAAAAATAAATTGGAGAGATAGATGGCAGTAGTTACAATTAATCCCGGGGAGTCAATCGAAAGCGCCTTGCGGCGATTCAAGCGCAAGGTGATGACTGAAGAGATCATCAAGGACGCCAAGAAGCATGCTTTCTTTATGCCCCCGGGTCAAAAGGCAAAGCTCAAATCAGCTTTAGCACGTAAGCGAAACAAGAAGAAGGGCCGTCCACGGCAGCAGCGGCCAGTCGCACCTAGGTCCTAGTCGCGCTTTCCAAAGAACTCACCCGGTTGTTTACAACTAATAGTGAGGTTCCGGTTCTACGGAGGAGGGCACGTGTGCGAGGGTGCCTTCGGCTCTTTTGCACCACCAGCAATGACGCGCATTCTGATTACGAATGACGACGGCATCCACTCGCACGGTTTGGAGATGCTTGAGAAGACGTTGTGCGAGGTTGGCGACGTGTTTGTTGTGGCCCCGGCAGCTGAGATGAGTGGCGCATCTCACAGTCTGACGCTGGCGCGACCTTTGCGAATTCGGCAAATTGACGATCGACATTGGACCGTTGACGGAACACCGACGGATTGTGTCACTCTCGCACTTCATCGGATCTTAAACGAGGATCAGTTGCCACATGTTTGTGTCTCCGGCATCAACCACGGTGGCAATCTCGGAGATGATGCGACGTACTCAGGGACGGTTGCTGGTGCTCTTGAGGCAACGATCTTAGGCGTCCCGGGAATAGCAATTAGCCTGGTGGCCCGAGAGAACTTCGATTTCACCGAAGCTGCGCGATTCGCATTGCTTGCCGTACGAAAAATTTTGAGCGAGGGATTGCCTGAGGGAACTCTCTTGAACGTTAACGTGCCACTGGGCGAGATCAAGGGCGTCAAGGTCACGCGCCAGGGAATTAAGAACGCGCGACCGGTTATCACTGAGCACATCGACCCGCGAGGCAAGCCGTACTTTTGGATCGGAGAGCAGTACTTTCGTTCCAACGCTGAGGACGGAACTGATTATCGCGCGATCGAAGATGGCTACATTTCCGTCACGCCGCTGAAGAGCGACATGACTGATCATGGAGCACTAACAGCGATCGACTCGTGGGGTTATCTAACCACGGCCGAACTCATGCACACCTAACAGTCGCGAAATCCATCGGTGACTTCGACACCTTCACGTCAGACAACCCTTCAAGCTGAATACCGCATTCCCCGCGAACGCATGGTTGAGCGTCTGCGGAATCATTATGGGATCCGTGACGAAAGAGTGCTCGGCGCGATGATGTCCGTGCCGCGGCATCACTTCGTGACTGAGGCGCTGCGCGGTCGCGCATATGACGATAATGCGTTGCCGATAAATCTCAACCAAACGATCTCGCAACCATACATCGTGGCGCGTATGACGGAATTACTTGAATTAACGAATCGCGATCGCGTGCTTGAGATTGGAGCAGGTTCAGGCTATCAAACGGCAATTCTTGCGCAGCTCGCTTCACAAGTTTATGCGATCGAACGCATTGGTGAGCTCGCTCGTGAAGCTCACGATCGCATTCGCGCGCTGGGCATTTACAACGCAACTGTGAAGGCGTTTGACGGCACGCTTGGTTGGAATGCATACGCGCCTTACGACGCGATTTTGGTTGCCGCAGGCGGCCCGCGCATCCCCGATCCCTTAGTCGCACAACTGAAAGTCGGTGGACGACTAGTGATTCCGGTCGGCGCCACGCGCGATTCACAGAAACTGGTTCGCGTGATCAAAGCCGAGCCGAAGCCGAAGGTCGAAGAGCATGGCTCCTGTCAATTCGTGCCGCTGATCGGGCAGCATGGCTGGGAGAAAGACCCGGCGAAGTCATAAACGACAGTCATCAATTCATGAGCTGAACGGCGCATCAGGCGGTCGCTCTAAATCACCAATTACCTTATCACTGCATCTGAATGATCGCGCGCATCATCGAAATTCTCTCGGCGTTTATAGTAGCTACGATATCGACGTTGGGCTACGCGGGCATTGTGTTGCTGATGGCGATCGAGTCGGCATGCATTCCGCTTCCGTCAGAGATCATCATGCCTTTTTCTGGCTTTCTAGTTCACAAAGGCGAAATGAATCTGTGGCTGGTTAGCGTCGCGGGCGCGCTGGGGTGTGTGGTCGGTTCGCTGGTGGCATATTGGATTGGCATGTATGGCGGCCGGCCACTAATCGAGAAGTACGGAAAATACCTTTTGATCTCACACCACGATCTGGACTTGGCTGATCGTTGGTTCGATCGCTTTGGTGAAATCATCGTGTTTGTCAGTCGCCTGCTTCCCGCGATTCGGACCTTCATCGCATTTCCCGCTGGAGTCGCGCGCATGAACCTAAAGAAGTTCGTCATCTACACGTTCGCCGGATCGCTGCCCTGGTGTCTCGGTCTTGCGTACGTAGGGCAGAAATTAGGCGAACAGTGGGACAAGGACCCGCGATTGAAGACACTATTTCACAGATTTGATTTCGTAATTGGAATCCTATTGGTGCTTGCGGCAGCGTGGTGGATCTGGAGGCACGTGAGGCATTCGAAGAAATCAGTTACTACTTGACGTGGGATGATCGATCTCCTTCGGTAAGAACCAAGTTCGCTTTTCTGAGATGAGTGGCGCATCGATGAGTGGCGCATCCCACCAACTTTCGAAGGTTCTCTATATGGCTCAGGCGTGCGCATTACGCGCGATCGAGAACTCGTGTTAGAATCCGTTTGCAATTCGGGGCGTGGCTCAGCCTGGTAGAGCGCACGGTTCGGGACCGTGAGGTCGGAGGTTCGAATCCTCTCGCCCCGACCATTCTTTTTGCAGCATCGGATCAATTTGATAGTCGGCAAGCGAGGGAGGAATCCCAGGTAATCGGAGTCTTTAGAAAAGCGTGCGGCAGGCCTCGCGATAGACGGCAACAAAGTTAGCAGCGAAAAAATTCGTTCCTGCGCTTGACTCTGCGGTTTGTGTCCGTTACACTCCCCGTTTGCTTAGGGCAAGTTCAGGCTGTCCGTAGTGCAATCAGACAATTTGAATTCGATCTTTGAAAACTAGATAGAGCGTGTCCGTTTCAATTTAGACCTTTGAGAGTCAACCGCGAACGATAAAGTTCGCGTCAAAACTCTGAAGAAGAGTCATTATCGAAACTGATATTGACCAGTAAGATAATGTTCCAGTGAACAAACTATTAACGAGAGTTTGATCCTGGCTCAGAATCAACGCTGGCGGCGTGCCTCAGACATGCAAGTCGAACGCGAAAGTTTCCTTCGGGAGATGAGTAGAGTGGCGCACGGGTGAGTAACACGTAGGTAATCTACCTTCGGGTGGGGAATAACCCAGGGAAACTTGGGCTAACACCGCATAATGCAGCGGCACCACATGGTGACAGTTGTTAAAGCGGGGGATTTTCGAACCTCGCGCCTGAAGAGGAGCCTGCGGCAGATTAGCTTGTTGGTAAGGTAACGGCTTACCAAGGCGACGATCTGTAGCCGGCCTGAGAGGGCGGTCGGCCACACTGACACTGACATACGGGTCAGACTCCTACGGGAGGCAGCAGTCGGGAATTTTGGGCAATGGGCGAAAGCCTGACC
>DATLVM010000501.1:0-7373 GCA_035577445.1 Pyrinomonadaceae bacterium | reverse complement strand
CGATCTCCCTTCATCGCCAACTTCACGCGATCCTTCACGGTCATGAACATGACGCGACGAATCATCGAGATACGTTCCGGCGAGACATCACCTTCAAGTCGTTCTGCATTGATCACCGCCTGAACATTTGCGGCCATCTTCTCGGGTGATTCGACCAGCATTTCCGCGATGTATTCACGCGCGAGCCATGAATCATCGATGTCGACATCGGAAACTTCGATGTGCTGTGCAATGAACCAGGCATCATCGATCGACATCTCACCTTCGACGGTTGAGAGTTCAGCCGTTTCGAAGAACTCTGCGGCTGCTTCGTTTCCGCGCGCGCGCAACTCTTGCGCAATCTGCCGTGCGCCGCGTTCCTTTTCAAAGAACTCGCGGCGAATTTCCTTTGCGCGGCGTTCAGCTTCCGCGGTGCGCGCGGGATTGATCAGCACCGCGTCTATGATTGCCGGCGCGCGAATCAATCTCTGCTGATTGATCGTGATCAGTTCCAGCAGGGAGGCATTTGAACTTGTTTGCGCCAGCAAAGCGATCGCTTCGTCAGGTGTCGCGGCGTTAGTCACAACCGCTTCATGCAATTCGGACGCGGCGTCGGTCAAAGAAGCAAAGTAGCCAAGCACGGTCGGCGCGACGGCGTCGGTGCGGGCCACGTCCAGCAACTCGTTGGGCTGTTGAGAAGCCAGCGTTTCCTGCGCCGCGCTGGCTATCGCTGGATCGTTGTCGGTTGAGAGGTGAACCAACGCTTCCAGCAGATCGGATTGGGGCAGCGGCAACAGTCCGCGCGCCGCCGCCGAACGCGCCGACATCGGCGCGTTACCGGACGTTATTGATTGAACGACGGGGTTGCTGGAGAAAGTGCCGGCCATTGTGTCAGCGGTCAATAGATGTATCGGCCATACTCCACTTCCAAGATCATTGAGACAGGCCGCCCATCTTTCACCGCCGGTTCGAATTGAATTCTTTTAGCGGCGAGGATGCAAGCGCGATCGAACTCAGGATCGACCTTACGAATAACGAGGATGTGTTTCACTGTGCCGTCGGCGCTGAACACTGCACGCAAGGAACCCCTGCCCGCCGCGCGCGTGCCCGAGAAGTTAGGCGGTGGCTTGTCCAGAATGCGAAGCCGAGTCGTGGCTTCCTTCGTCGTGATGATCTCTTCGTCATTCCGCGTTCCGCCGTAATAGTCGCGGTACCAGCGCAGCGCATCAAGCTCTTCGAGAAGCGTGGGATCAGGATTCTTCGTTAACTCAAGATACTTCTCGAGGCTCTCAGCAGCGGCCTGGAAACGCTCACTTTTTTTCTGCCGAGCGCCCGCTGGATCGAGAGTCGTGCTCGCCGCCATCGGGGTAGGCTGCAACGCAGCTTCGCGAACGGCTACCGCGCGCGCAAAAGACTTCCGCGCTTCATCCCTGCTCCCTTTCAGAAGATAAGCGAGTCCGAGATAATGCCAGGCCGTTCCATCCTTCTCATCGCCTTGAACGGCATGGCGCAGCGCTTCGACCGCGCCGTTTGCATCACCTTGTTGATAGAGTTCGATTCCGTGATCGCGATCTGTGGAGGGTGAAGCTTGTGGCGACGGATTTTGTGCGACGCTGACAGAAACTAAGAGAGCGAGGAGCCAAACCCAAGTTGCGGAGAGGTGTTTCGAGAGGTGGAGCACTTCTATTGACTGGCCAATCAGCGCGACAGTTTACAGCATCGCGCCGTGGCACTTCTTATACTTCTTGCCTGAGCCACAGGGGCAGGGATCGTTGCGGCCGACCTTGGGCTGATCGCGAACCACAGTCTTAACCTTGCCGGCTTCTTCACCGGCCGCAGCCGCGCCCTGGTTTGGCCCCGTGAACTGCATTCCACCGCGGCGTCGCGCGGCGAGTCGACGACGCTGAATCTCTTCGGGCGATTCTTCGGCCACGACCTGGAGGTTAAAGAGCGAACGAATCGTCGTCGTATCGATGCGATCGAGCATCGCCTGGAACATATCGAAGCTCTCTTTTTTGTATTCGACCAGCGGGTCCTTCTGCCCGTACCCGACCAGCCCGATGCCCTGCTTCAAGTGATCGAGCGCCAGCAAGTGGTCCTTCCACTGCGCGTCGATGATGTTGAGCATGATGATGCGCTCGTAGGTGCGCATCGCTTCATCGCCAATCTGCTTTTCCTTCTCGGCGTATTTCGTTTTGAGCTTTTCCCAAATGAATTCGTCGATTTCTTCGGACGATGACCTTTGGAAATCGAGGCCTTCCGCGTCCAGATCCAGCGCATAGATCGTATGAACCTGAACTTTGTAGTTCTCGATGTCCCAATCGTCGGGCGAGGCATTCGGATCCAGGTACTGCCGAGTGATGTCCGAAAGCAGATCGCGCGCGACACCGGTTTCTCCGAGCAAGTACTCGCGCTGATCCGGCTCTTCCATTAACTGGCGACGCAAGCCGTAGATCGTCTCGCGCTGCTTATTCATTACGTCGTCGTATTCCAGCAGGTGCTTGCGCGTTTCAAAGTTCCGGCCTTCGACCGATTTCTGCGCGGCGGCGATGCGCTTCGAAACCATCTTCGATTCGATCGCGACGCCCTCTTCCATGCCCAGCCGCGCCATCAGTGCTTTGACCTTGTCACCCGCGAAGATGCGCATGAGATCGTCTTCGAGCGAAAGGAAGAACCGTGACGATCCCGGATCGCCCTGGCGTCCCGCGCGTCCGCGAAGCTGATTGTCGATGCGGCGCGACTCGTGACGCTCAGTGCCGAGGATGTGGAGACCGCCGAGCGACACGACTTCCTTGTGCTCATCCTCGACGATGCGTTTGGCCTTCAGGAATTCCTGCTGCCATTGCGATTCGGTCGCTTCGTCGGGATCGACTTCCTGCTCTTTCAAAAACTCGCGCGTCATGAAATCCGGGTTGCCGCCCAGCAGGATGTCTGTACCGCGGCCTGCCATGTTCGTCGCAATCGTCACCATGCCTTTGCGTCCCGCCTGCGCGACGATCTCGGCTTCGCGTTCGTGATACTTGGCGTTGAGCACGTTGTGAGGCACACCAATGCGCTGCAGTTTGCGGGCAATCAGTTCAGAGTTTTCGACCGAGACCGTGCCGACCAGAACCGGCTGACCCTTCTCGTGCAGGTCTTTGATCTCTTCGACGACGGCATCCCACTTCTCTGGCAGCGTGCGATAGATAACGTCCGGATTATCTTTGCGCACCATGGGCATGTGCGTCGGAATCACGATCACGTCGAGCTTGTACGTTGAATGAAACTCGGCCGCTTCGGTTTCTGCGGTACCGGTCATTCCGGAAAGTTTTTCGTAGAGCCGGAAATAATTCTGCAGAGTAATCGTCGCCAGCGTCTGGTTTTCGCGCTCGATCTTGACGCCTTCCTTCGCCTCGACTGCCTGATGCAGACCGTCAGACCAGCGGCGACCCTTCATCAAGCGTCCGGTGAAGTCGTCAACGATAATCACCTCGCCGTCCTGGACCACATATTGATGATCCAGCCGGTAGAGCGTGTGTGCTTTCAGTGCCTGCTCAACGCAGTGCAGCAATTCCATGTTGTCGGGATCGTAGAGATTGCCGACACCCAGCAGCCGCTCGGCCTTATCGACGCCGTCCTCTGTCAGCACTGCGGAATGATTTTTCTCGTCAACGATATAGTCGCCAGTCTTCTTGCCTTCTTCCAGCTCTTCGCCGCGCACGAGCTGCGGAATGATCGCATTCGCCTGGTAGTACTTGTCGGTTGATTCTTCCGACGGCCCCGAAATGATCAGCGGCGTACGCGCTTCATCAATGAGGATTGAATCAACTTCGTCGACGATCGCGTGGTAATGGCCATGCTGCACGCACGTCGCGAGATCAAACTTCATGTTGTCGCGCAGGTAATCAAAACCAAATTCGTTGTTGGTGCCGTAGGTGATATCGGAGTTGTAGGCGGTCTGACGTTCGAAGTCATCCATGTCGTTCTGGATGCAACCGACGGTCAAACCGAGGAACCGATGAATCTGGCCCATCCACTCGGCGTCGCGCGAGGCGAGATAATCGTTTACGGTGATGACGTGTACACCGCGCCCGGTCAATGCATTCAAATAAGATGGCAGTGTCGCCACGAGGGTCTTGCCTTCGCCCGTTCGCATCTCGGCGATCTTGCCCTGGTGCAACACGAGCCCGCCGATCATCTGCACATCGAAATGGCGCATGCCCGTCGTGCGCACGCTGGCTTCGCGCACCACCGCGAAGGCTTCCGGCAGGATCTCGTTCAGCACTTGCTGCTCGCGATACTTGCGATCGTCTTTATCGCGCGCGTCTTTAACCGCGTCGGCAACCCGCGCCTTGTATTCCGCCGTTTTCTCGCGCAACTGTTCGTCAGTAAGCTGCTTGATGGCCGGCTCAAACTCGTTGATCTCGGCAACCAACGGGTTGACTGTCTTCAGGAATCGTTCGTTACTGCTGCCGAAAACTTTGGTTAATATTTTGTCGAAACTGGCCATAATTCCTTTGTTACGAGTTCAAGGCCGTGATTGTTCAGGAATCGAAACTCGAACGTAATTTGAGATTGTACGAGAGTGCAGAGTTGCCAATCAAGCAGGCCATTATTGCTTCGCCCAGGTGAAGTCAAAACCGTAACCTTTCCATTTAATTTCCTTGATCTTTCCCGCTTCGTCACGCATGAAGCACGCGTCGCCAAAGAAGCGATACTCAAAGAAGCAGTCCGGCTTGGTCGGGTAAAGCTTGATGTCGGATGAATAGAGAAAGCCGTTGCGCAACTCGACCGTCGTTTCCGAACCATTGCTCTGTTTGTAGCGACCGAGGAACTCAGACAGGTTCTTGTTCGGATTAGGAATGATCTTCGGGATGGTGAAGCTCTTCGTAGTAACTTCTTTTCCTTGCAGAATCTCCTGCACGCCCTTTTGAATTAGATCGAACACGCCGGCAGAGTTGGCAAGTACGACATAGCCGTATTTGTTGTTGCACTCAATCTCATAATACGCGCGATGTCCGTTGGTGCTGCCGCTGCCACTCAGAGTCGTTTCCCCGACGAGACTCGTCTTAACACCTTCGCCGTATTTTCCGTCGAGGATCGCTTCGCCAAAACGATAGAGATCGCGCGCGGTCCCAAACACTGAACCGGCGCCATTCAGAAAAGAATAATTCTTGAGCGGAACGTTCACGAGTCCCTCGGGCGAGAGAAAATAATCCTGAGCGCGACGATCGATCACATTATCGCCCTCGCAGTTGACTGAGTCAGTCATTCCCGCCGGCGCGAAAACGTACTCCCGCAAAAGCTGACCGTAAGATTTTCCGGAAGCGATCTCCATCGCGCGCGCGAGCGTAGAGTATCCGGCAGAGCTGTAGAGATTTGACGTGCCGGGCTCAAACAAGAGCTTCGCCTGCTTCACCTTTTCGATAAATTCGGCGGAGGTGTAAGCGACGGACTCGGCCTCAGGCGGCATCACGCGATGCGGAATACCGGAACGATGCCGCGCGAGCATTTCGATTGTGATCTTGTCGCCGTTAGGAAAATCCGGAATGTACTTGCTGAGTTTGTCTGCGAGCGCAATCTGCTTTGCTTCGACCAATCGGGTCAGGATCACCAGCGTCATATGTTTGGTGACCGAGGCGATGCCGATGCGCGTGTTCAGTTGATTCTTGATCTTGAAATCGGCGTTCGCCAAACCAAATGCTTTTTCATAAATG
The DNA here is from genome assembly GCA_035577445.1 of Pyrinomonadaceae bacterium. Classification (GTDB taxonomy): domain Bacteria; phylum Acidobacteriota; class Blastocatellia; order Pyrinomonadales; family Pyrinomonadaceae; genus UBA11740. Next base: position 1,698 of record DATLVM010000501.1, on the reverse strand, counting down.
ACTTTCCCGTCTTCGGCGGCCAACACGACGCCGGCAAATTCGTTTTGGTTAGCAAAGGGAGCAATGAAGTCGTCGAGCTTCTTCGATTTGTCGGTTTGCGATATTGCGACTTGCGAAACGAGAGGAACGATTAGACACGAAGTGAGAATCACGGATTTCCATCTGTTCATAAAGTCACCTTTCCGAAAACATCACTGGCGCTCTCTTCGGACTGTCGTTAGATACGCGACTGGCTTCTCAGATGCAAGTAAGGAGGCGTGAGTCGAATGTCAGATTTCCTACTCGAAAGCTTTCCCAATTGCGGGTGTCCTAATTTGAAATTGCTCGCTTGACATAAAAGGCAGACGAAGTTTGTACAAGCTCCCATCCTTCGCGGCCTAGTTTGTTCAAGGTGTCTACTGCTTGCGGTGTGATGCTAGGCTGTCCCGCCGTTGATCGTTCATAGTTGACGGGTTCGCCTCCGTTCAGGCTGTAACTATTTGTTCTGAATTCAGCCGATAAATATTCCCACTTCTGCATACAAGCCTCCGATTCTGTAAATTAGGACTCACTGTCGGATTTAGCTGGACAGCATCGGCATTTCTGACGATACTAGGTCTATAGAGTCTAGAGTCTATAGAGTCCACAGGCTCACACACTATGCCGCTTAGCCGTCGATTGAGGTTTGATCCCGACAAGGGCTTAGAAATAATCCTCTACGTTTCCAACCGCATTGCGTGTAAAGACTTGTATTGGGTGCTTAAAGCGCCTTACTTTGCCGACAAGTACAATTTAGCGGGAGCGGCGCGTCCTGTTTCTGGCGATACTTATACCGCTATGAAGGACGGCCCTGTTCCCAGTGGGCTCTATGACTTGGTCAAGGATGTTCGAGACAAGCGAGTCAAGTCGCCTAATTATGACAAAGCACAAAGGGTATTCCGAGTGGAGTGTAACAGAATAATTCCCCATCGCGACGCCGACCTAAGTTTCTTAAGCAAGACAGAGATTGAGTCTCTAGACCGCGCTATCACAGAGATTGGCCCTTTGTCCTTCGATACCTTGAAACGCAGATCACACGATGACGCTTATGAGAGCGCCGACCCTAATGGCGATATGTCTCTTGAGGCTATTGTGCGAACCCTCCCAGACGCAGAATTGATACTAGACGCCGCGTAGCCTTCTCCTATAATGGCTGCATGACTCTCGCTGATGCCTTTCCTGAGGCCGAAAGGCGCGAATATGTTCAACGTACATTAAAGACCGGATTAGTTGTGAAGCTCTTCTGTGACTTCATAACCGATCCGAAATGGAAGCGACTAGTAATAGTGGCCGTTCGCCGAGAGCCGCCATTCTTCTTCTTGATCAATACCGAACCCACCAATTACGCCAAACGAACGCCGCGTATCGCCGCTCAACAGCTTAAGGTACTCGCCGAGGATAACGACTATTTAGAACACGATTCGTGGATCGATTGCTCAAAGCCTTTTGATGATTTTGACATGCTGGATATTGAGGACGCTCTTACCGACGATACAAGCCTCATTCTGGGGGAAATCAACGCAGAAACCGCGTCACGGATAATCGAAATAGTAACCGACTCAGATACCCTAAGCCCGAACGAGATCAACGCAATCAGCATGGAGTTGGCAGACCTAGTCTAACCCTAAGAATAAATTCTCTTCCCAAGTGTCTGTTTGATAGTTGGCCGCATTCCCCCCT
>DATLVM010000500.1:0-14873 GCA_035577445.1 Pyrinomonadaceae bacterium | reverse complement strand
GCCAGTCCCGCGGCGGCTGCCCACGATGGACTCTGCACGTCTTCGATCAATCCTCCAAAGCGATCACGTTCGGGATAACCTACCCGCACCGGCGCATCAAAGACTTGTTCAGCGATCTCAACCATGCCGTCGAGTAACGCACCACCCCCGCTCAGCACTACGCCACTCGAGAGTTGCCGATTCCAACCGGAGTCTCGAATTTCATCGTTGACGTGCATCAGAACTTCTTCAGCACGCGGCTGCAGAATGTCGCAGAGGATTTGTCGCGATAGTTGTCGCGGCGCGCGACCACCAACCGAAGGCACTTCAACCATCTCGCCACGTTGTGCATCGCTGAGAGATGCGCTCGAGGCGCAGCCCACGGCTCGTTTAATTCTCTCGGCTTCAGGAATCGGCGTGCGCAAGCCGAAGGCGATGTCGTTCGTAAAGTGCGAACCGCCGAGCGGAAATACCGCCGTGTGTTGCACTGCTCCGCGTTGATAGACGCACAAGCCGGTGGTCTCGGCGCCGATGTCGACGAGCGCCGATCCGTATTCTTTGTCGTCGTCGGTCAAAGTCGCCTCGGCCGCGGCAAGCTGCTCAAGAATCATGTCGGCGACGATCAGACCCGCACGGTTGACGGCGTTGATGGCGTTTTGCCGCGCCGTTACCGGACTGGTGACGATGTGCACTTTCACGGCCAATCGGGCGCCGGTCATGCCAACCGGATCATTGATTCCGTCTTGATCGTCGACGATGAATTCCTGTGGCAGACGATCGACAATCTCGCGTCCGGCGGGTAACTGAATCGCGCACGCCGAATCGATCGCGCGTCGCACATCATCTGACGTGATCTCGCGATCGCGACTCGCCACCGCGACAATTGCCTGGCCGTTGAAGCCCATGATGTGCGAGCCTGCGAGATTAATCGTCACTTCTTCCGCCTGCACGCCACTCATGCGCTCGGCTTCTTCGACCGCGCGTCTTATCGATTCGACAGCAGCTTCCGGATTAACGATCACCCCTTTGCGCAGGCCGCGCGAATCAGCCTCACCCACGCCAAGAATCTGCAGTAGGCCTTCTTCTCCGGCCCCGCCGACGAGACACGTCACCTTGCTCGTTCCGATGTCGAGTCCAATTGTGTGGTTCGTTCGTTTAGCCATCGGGCTTCTCGCGACAGTTGAGGCCTAGGGCACTCGAGGCGCCGGTCCAGCCTGCCTATCCTTCATTGGACCATCCTTCCGCTCACGCTTCTTTTGATTCGCTTCTCCAGTTACGGCTTGGCGCTCAGTTGACGAAGGCTTATTAGGATTCGTTGCCGTCCTATTTTGATTACCTTCGGCAGTGAGCTTCGTTTGATCGCCTTCGGCAGCCGGCGCTGAATTAAGAGCCGCCGAGTTGGCATCCGCGCTCGCTGGCTTGCTTCCGGAACTCGAACCAATGACGACGCGACCCGCGAGCACAGCAACATATGAAATAGACGAACCGCGACCGCCTTGTTTGTATCTGTCCAACTCATCAAGCGCGATCTTCAAGTGGCTGGCAGCATCCTGCGATCCCAATCTCACTTCAATCTGAGAATCGTTACCGGCGAGCTGCACGCGAATGTCCCGCAAATCGATCAGCGTTACTTCACTGACTCGTTCACTGAGATTCTCAGCGCTCCACGAATGCGACAACTCCAGATACTTTTGGACGCGAGCCGCATTTTCCTTCCGCGCGTCTTCAGATCCGTCCTCATCCCAGCCGCGGATGAAAAACGGCGGCGTCTGATCGTCGGGCTTCATTTCGCCGAGCATCACACCTTCGTCATCAACCCAAACAAAATGGCCCGCCGCAGTTCGCACAACGGCAACCGGCGAGCGCTCTGTGATCCGCACGCGTAACCCGTCGGGCAACACACGTGTAACAACGGCGCTGCGAACGCCTGGCAACCTGCTCAATTCATTGCTCAGCGCGGTGAGATTGGCGCGCCACACACCGGTCTTGGACAACGCGCGACGAGTAAGAGTTTGAATCTCTTCCGGCGAAGTTCGCGACGTACCGGTCACATCGATCGTCTTCACTTCGAACATCGCAGCGGACGCGGCCACGCGATAGCCGACGATGGCGATGATCACGATTAGAACCGCGAGCACGATCTTCAGCGCCTTGGGCACATAAGTGAAAAGCACGCGCGGTGAGAAGTTGAATTCTCGGCGCGCCGAGCCATCGCGCCGTGCGGGCTTCTGCACGAAACCTTTTTGTTGACTGGCAGCACGGCGTACGCCGCGAGGTGCAACGACTTGTTCTTTCATGATTCGATGTAACGCAAGCTTCAGCTTGCGGCTCCAGTTCCAACTAGAACAATCGCAAGCTAAAGCTTGCGTTACTTACTACTCCACAACTCAACTTCATATTCGAGATCGATGCCGCGTTCGCGTTTCACGCGCTCGCGAATCTCTTCTGCCAGCGCCAGTGCATCGGCTGCCTTCGCGTCTTCGCCCTCGGTCACAATAAAATTCGCGTGCTTTGGCGAAACGACTGCGCCGCCGCGCCGGGTTCCCTTCATGCCAAGATCATCGATCATCTTGCCCGTGCCGATAGGACTCAAAGGCGCGTTCTTAAAAAAACATCCAGCTGAGCGAGTGCCGTGCGGCTGAGTCTCCAGGCGCTGCGATTTCGCTTTCTCCATTCGTTCGGCGATCGCCTTCGGATCATCGGCATGCAAAACCAGCGTCGCGCCCAGCAGCAATTCACCTTCACGAAACGAGGTGTGCCGATAATTCCACTGCACTTCATTTCCCGGCATCTCGTAAACAAGACCTTCGCGAGCCACGCGCACGCTTTGGACTACCGTTCCGATTTCCTGTCCATACGCGCCGGCATTCATCCAGATTGCGCCTCCAACTGTTCCGGGAATTCCATTCAATCCCTCAATGCCTGACAACGAGTGTCGCGCCGCATCGATACACAGGCGCGGCAGGGAATAGCCTGCACTGACCGACACGCGATTGCCTTCGAACACTGGATCAGCTTTCAAGTCTTTCAAGCTCACGATCACGTAATGATGTTCGCCGTCGTCAGCCAGCACGTTGCTGCCTGAACCCAGCGGTCGCCAGGGAATCTCACTTTGTTCCAGCTCGTGCACGAACGCTGCGGCTTGTGCTTCAGTCTTCGGCGAAATGACCCAATCAATCGCGCCACCAACTCGCAAGCTCGTCAATTCCGCAAATCGCCGGCCGCGTTCCGCGCGCACGCCAAGCCTTGTCGCAATTTGTTCAATCGCGATATCTCGCGCGGTGATGTCATCTGCAACAACCATGAATCTTCAAGTGTTGGCGGTAGCGTGTCCGTCCCGCAACAAGCCCAACAACTGATCGCCTGCCCGATGCACCGAACCCGCACCGAGCGTAATTACCAAGTCTCCTTCGCGAACAACTTCGGCCAATTTGTCCGCGGCGCCTTCGAGTTCGCCGATGTACTCCGAATTCTTATGACCATAGCTCTTGATGCGGCCGGTCAGCACCTCGGCGTTCACGCCATCAATCGGCGTCTCGCTGGCGGCGTAGATATCTGTCACCAGCAACACGTCAGCGTTGTTGAAAGCACTCGCGAACTCATCCATCAAATCAGCTGTGCGCGAATAGCGATGCGGCTGAAACAGCACAACGATGCGGCGATTGGGTGCACCGATTCGCGCGGCGCTCAAGGTCGCTTTGATTTCCGTCGGATGATGGCCGTAATCGTCCACGACCGTGATTCCCTTCTCTTCACCTTTAAATTGAAATCGTCGGTCGGCGCCGGTGAATTCGCCCAGCGCTTCGGCAATTTTCTCGAAAGGCACATCGAGCTCCAGCCCGACTGCAATCGCCCCCAGCGAGTTGTAAACATTGTGCTTGCCTGGAACTCGCAAGTTCACGCGACCCAGTACATCGATGCCGCGCCAAACAGTGAAACTCGAACCAAACGTCTGGTCGTAAGTGATCTCGTGCGCCGAGATGTCCGCCTGCGCGCTCAGGCCGTAAGTGATGCGGCGCCGCTCAACCTTGGGAATCACAGCCTGCACATGCGGATCGTCGAGACAGAGGACAGCCGCGCCATAGAACGGCACCTTGTTCACGAAATCTCCGAAGCACTTCCGCACGTCGTCCATGTCGTGGTAGTAGTCCATGTGCTCGCGATCGATATTTGTCACCACGGCAATCATCGGCGTCAGCATGAGGAATGAACGATCGCTTTCGTCGGCTTCAACCACCATTAGTTCGCTTTTGCCCAGCCGCGCGTTCGACCGATACGAACGAACAATCCCGCCCACCACAAAAGTCGGATCGAGACCGGCCGTGCCCAGCACCGTTGCGACCATCGATGTCGTAGTGGTCTTTCCATGCGAGCCGGCGACCGCTACCGTGTAGGGCTTCATGCGCATTAACTCGGCGAGCATCTCTGCCCGCGGAATCACCGGAATCGATTGACGCCGCGCCTCAGTGATTTCCGGATTGTCGTCGCGGACGGCGGTAGATCGGACCACGACGTGCGCGTCGCCGACGTTCTCAGCCGCGTGACCTTCGGTGACTTCGACTCCCAATGCCTCCAGGCGATCGGTGACTTCCGATTTCTTTTGATCTGAACCGCTGACCCTGAATCCGAGGTTGGCCAACACTTCGGCGATGCCCGACATGCCTATGCCGCCGATGCCGACAAAATGAATATGTTGGAATGGTCGGAACATAAAAATCAGTAAGCAATAGGCAGTAAGCAGTAGGCAGCAAAAACACGATCCTCAGCAAATTTGCCGGCTTTCTTCAACAAAGCATCCATTGCCTTCTGCTTTCTGCCTACTTTTTACTGACTACTCCTTCTATCAGATCCACTGTCACCGCCGCCGCATCTTTTCTCCCCAGCTTCCGGGCAGCATCTTCGATCTTCGTAATTTCTTCCGGCGCTTCAACCAACGCAACGATCTCTTTCGCCAAACGCTCGCCGTTCAACTCACTCTGAGGAATCATGCGAGCGGCGCCGGTATTTTGCATCGCCTCTGCGTTGCGCGTCTGTTCTAATTGCCCTGGCAGCGGAATCATGATTGCGGCTTTCCCCGCCGCCATTAACTCCGCGCTAGTCGTCGCTCCGGCGCGCGAAACGATCAAATCATTTGTCGCGAATGCGCTCATCATGTCGTCGACGTATTCGCGCACATCAGCTTCCTTCCAACCCACGTTCGCATACGCATCACGCACTTTCGCGAGATCCGCCGCTCCGGTCTGATGCGTTATGCGCAATCGCTCGCGCACCGATTCGAGATTTGGCAACGCCGCAATCATCGCTTCGTTGATCGCCCGCGAACCTTGCGACCCACCGAACACCAGAAGCGAAGTCTTCGCTGGATCGCGCGGCTTCGGCTCGATCTCAAAGAACTCTCGTCGCACCGGATTACCGGTCACGATCGCTTTCCCGCGGGGAAAGAACGGCAGCGCTGCGTCAAACGAAACGGCTGCGACATCGACAAATCTTGCTAGTCGCCGATTCGTGAACCCCGGCACCGCATTTAACTCCATCAATACTGTGGGCAAACGCATCAGTGACGCTGCCATTACCACCGGACCGCTGACGAATCCGCCTGCGCCAACCACCACGTCCGGCGCAAACGATTTGATGACGCGACGCGCGGCTAAAAAACTCTTCGGCAGGATCAGTAAACCTTTCAGCCGCTGCATCAGGCCCATGTTCACCAGTCCCGCACTTTCAATGAGCGAAAGTTCAAAACCCGCCTGCGGCACCAAACGATTTTCCAGACCGCGCGCAGTGCCTACGAACCGCACCTCCGACGCAGCGTCGCGGCGCATGATCTCTTTAGCGACCGCAATGCCCGGATAGATGTGACCGCCGGTGCCGCCGGCCGCAATCAGCGCACGCATCGGTTTCATTAGCGCGCTCGCGCCAGTGCCGGCGCGCGCTGTCGCACGGCTCGTCTGCGCGGGCGCACTTCTTCCTGCCATTCATCTTCGTAATCACCATCGTCATAGTCAGCACGTTTGCCCAACGCCGAGTACTGCGAAATGTTCAAGAGAATTCCCACGCCGGCCAGCGTCGGCACAATCGAAGATCCACCGTAAGAAATAAACGGCAGAGGAATTCCCTTCGTCGGCACGAGCGCGAGCACCACGCTCATGTTCAGCAACGCCTGCGCCACGATGCCGATGACGATTCCGATTCCCAGCAACATGCCGAATCGATCGGGAGCACGCAGCGCTGCGCGCACGCCGCGCCAAAGGAAAATCGCGAACACGAATACGATGATTGACGCGCCCACCAATCCCAGCTCTTCGCCGACAACCGCGAAAATAAAATCCGAATGCGCAAATGGCAGAAACAGAAGTTTCTGTCGACCTTGCGCGAAGCCGAGTCCATGCTTTCCGCCTGAGCCCACCGCGATCAGCGACTGCACAACCTGGTAACCGGTGCCTTGCGCGTCGGCCCAGGGATCGATAAAAGCCGCCAGACGCTTCATGCGAAACGGCGTGAAGATCAGCATCTTTCCCACGAACAAGAGCGCCGGCACCACGGCATACGCGAGGTGCATCGGGCGCACGCCCGCCGCAAAGCAAACTGTGAAGCAGATGATCGCCAGCATCAGCGCGGTTCCGAGGTCCGGCTCTTTCGCTACCAGTCCCGCCACGATGCCGAGCACCAAGAAACACGGCAGGAAGGTGCGCCAGAATGAAGTTTCATCACCCGTTCGGCGTTGCAGAAAGCGCGCCAGAAATAACGCCAACGAGAGCTTGGCGATTTCAGACGGCTGAATCGAAAAGCCGCGCAGCTTGATCCATCGACGCGCACCATTGACGGGCGAGAATCCGAATACAGCGACCAGCAGCAAGATCGTCAGCGCCAATAAGCCATAGACAATCCAGCGATTGTTAAGCTGCTGGTAATCGAAACGCATTGCGACGAACATCGCGACAAAACCGATCGAGGTCCACAGCGCCTGCTTGCCGAGATAGAGAAATTGGCTGTGATGTTCCTGCTGCGCGATCATCGCTGAGGCGCTATAGACCATGACGACACCGAACAGCGCGAGGCCTACGGTCGCTGAGAATAGCCATCGATCGATTTGCAGTTTTTGCGTCATGAATTCAGTTAGCCACAGAGGCACGGAGACACAGAGAACAAGAAATCAGCCGCGGATGCATGCCGATGAACGCAGATATGAAAACTGAATTGGAATTTGTTGGTTTCATGTCTTATCCGCGCTCATCTGCGTTAATCCGCGGCTAAATCCTTTCTTGTCCTCTGTCCCTCTGTGTTTCTGTAGCCGTTTTCAAACGCTGAACTTCTTCCTTAAAGACGCGTCCCCTGTGCTCGAAACTTTCAAACATGTCGAAGCTGGCGCAAGCCGGCGCCAACAACACAACGTCGCCAGCCTGAGCCGCGGCGAATCCCTTCGTCACTGCATCTCGCATGTCGGACGCATGTTCGAAAGCCGCGACGCTCCCTAATTCCGATTCAATCGTTTTCGCGTCTTCACCAATCAAGATCATTTTGCGAACGCGCGCTTTGATTAATTCGGCCAGCGGCGCATAGGGCGCTTTCTTTCCCAAACCGCCGAGGATCAAGACAACTTTTCCCGGATCGTCGGCAAAAGCCTCCAGCGCTTTCAGCGTCGCATCGACACTCGTCGCCTTTGAATCATTCACGAAGCGAACGCCGTTAACTTCCGCGACTTCTTCCAGACGGTGTTCGACCGGCTTGAACTTGCGAACCGTTTCGCGCAGGGAATACGGCGAAGCGCCGCACGCCAAGCCTGCCGCGAAAGCTGCGAGAACATTTTCAACGTTGTGCGTTCCGCGAAGCTGCATCTCATCGCGATTCATCAACGCGCGCTCACCATCCTTCGTTCGCGAAACCAATTCTCTTCCGCGGAGAAACAGGCCGTCATCAAGTTCGCTCTGCACGCTGAATCGCACCACATGCGCGCGTAAACCACTCGCCCACGACGAAACGATCGCATCGTCAGCATTCAGAATCGCAGCATCACCGGGCGTTTGATTGCGAAAGACGTTGTGCTTCGCCGCGGCGTAATCGTTCAGCGATTCGTATCGATCCATGTGATTCGGAGTCACGTTCAGCACGGCCGCGACCGCCGGATGAAAATCAACAATCGTTTCAAGTTGGAAGCTCGACACTTCAACGACGCTCCATCCATCATCGCGCGACGAATCGATCATCGAAATCAAAGGCGTGCCGATGTTCCCGCCAACCTGAACATGAATCCCTGCGTCTTTCAGCATCTCGCCAATCAGACTCGTAGTTGTCGTCTTGCCGTTTGTGCCCGTGATCGCCACGATCCGTCCCTGCAAGAATCGCGAAGCCAATTCGATCTCGCCGATGACTTCCGCACCGCGCCGATCCGCATAACGAATCGGAATCGATTTCGTCGGCACGCCGGGACTGACAACGACCAGATCGATCTGATCCAGCAGCCACGACGGCGGATCGCCCTCGACCAGCCCAACGCCTTCAGTTTTCAATCGAACGGCTTCCGGCTTCCACTCGCTCAGCGGCTTCCGATCATTCAGCGCGACAGTCGCGCCGCGCTGGGCCAGGAAACGCGCGCTGGCGATGCCGCTACGCGCCGCGCCGATGACTAGAGCTTTCCTGCCAGCGATTTCCATTAGCCACAGAGACGCAGAGACACAGAGAAAAAGTAATCAGCCGCAGATGAACGCGGATGAACGCAGATAGAAAACCGGAATCTCGGATTTGTTTTCACTTGGTTTTTATCCGCGGTTATCTGCGTTAATCCGCGGCGAATTCTTTCTCCGTGTCTCAGTGCCTCTGTGGCCAATTCCTATCTCAGTTTCAAAGTAGACAGACTCAACAGCGCAAACAGAATCGCCAGAATCAAGAATCGAAAAACGATCTTCGACTCTTTCCATCCAACCATCTCAAAGTGATGATGCAGAGGCGTCATCTTGAAGACGCGCTTGCCTACGCCGGTGGTGCGCTTCGTGAATTTGAAAACACCGACTTGCAGCATCACTGACAGCGCTTCGATCACGAAGACGCCGCCAACCATCACCAACATGAATTCCTGCTTCGTCAAGACCGCGATCGTGCCGACCGCGCCGCCGATTGCCAGACTGCCGACGTCGCCCATAAAGACTTCTGCCGGCGGCGCATTGAACCAAAGGAAGCCGAGGCTCGCGCCGGCCATCGCTCCGCAAAACACTGTCAGCTCGGCCGCTTCCGGTCGATGCGTCAAATCCAGGTACGTCGCCCAGCGCGAGTCGCTCGCCAGGTACGTGAACGCGGTCAGCGCGCCCATCGCGATGAACGTTATGCTGATCGCCAGGCCGTCCAAGCCGTCCGTCAGATTCACTCCGTTCGTGGTTCCCAGCAGCACGCCGACGATCAGCACCAGGTACAAATAAGGCCCGATGTAGCTGATGCTCGTCGCCGGATTCGGATCGGCAGTGCTTTTGAAAAAAGGAATGCTGACGTTCCATGAATATTTGGTCGCGAAGTAATGCGTCGAAATGTACAGCGCGCCCCAAACCGCAGTTGCAATCAAAAGTTGGAACGCGATCTTCTGTTTGCCGGTCAGACCCAAGCTGCGACGTTTGACCAGCTTGATGTAATCGTCGGCGAATCCAATCGCTCCGAATCCCAGCGTCGCGAGAATCGTGAGCCAGATGTAAAGCCCGTTCAGCCGCGCCCACATCAAAGTGGAGATGACTACCGACGCAATAATCAGCAACCCGCCCATCGTCGGCGTGTCGCGCTTGGCCATATGAGCCTGCGGACCTTCTTCGCGAATCTGTTGCCCGATGTTCCATTTCTTGAGCGCTTCGACCAGCCTGCCGCCGAACAGGAGCGAAATGAGCATCGCCGTGATCGACGCATAAGCCGTGCGGAACGTGACGTACTGAAAAACGTTCAACGCCTTTACGAGATACCAATCCTGCTCCTTGAAATGACCGTAGATCAGCTCGTAAAGGATGTAATAAAACATTTGTCAGTGGTCAGTGGTCCGTGGTCAGTGGTCAGCAACTAACAACTGACTACTGACAACTGACAATCACCGATCATTCCCAGCCAACGGAAATCGAAGTTTCAATGCTTTCACAACCTTGTCCGTCTCGACGCTGCGCGATCCCTTCACCAAAATCAGATCGCCTGCGCGCACTTCATCAGCGATGGCGATCGCCGCTTCATCGGAACTGGCAAAGAACCGAGTTTCTTTCAACCCCGCTGCAGCGGCGCCCGCGATAATCTCCTGCGCGAGACCTCGCACTCCCCAGAGTAAATCGATTCCCATGCGCGCCAGCTCGTGGCCAGCCTCACGATGCATCTGTGGCGAGTCCGGGCCCAGCTCCATCATTTCGCCCGCGATGACGATCCGGCGCTTCACCTTCTCGCGAGCTTCGGCGACCGTGCGAGCCATACTGAGAAGTGATTTCGGATTCGAGTTGTATGAATCATCAACCACCGTAAACCCGGCCGCGAAATCCAGGACCTCGCCACGCATCTTGGGCGGCTTGGCTGACTTGAGCGCATTGGCAATCAACTCCGGCTTCACCTTCAGAGCCGTCGCGACCGCCGACGCCGCCAGGGCGTTCATCAAATTGTGTCGTCCGGTCATCGGCAACTCTGCCGCGGCGTCGCCCATCGGCGTGCTCAAACGAAATCGAATTGAGCCGAAGCGCGAAGTATCAATGTCATTTGCAGTGACATCGGCCGGCTGTTCCAGACCGAAGGTAAGCACCGGGCCTTCTGTTTTGGATTTCATTTCCATAACGAGTTTGTCATCCGCGTTGAGTACTGCCACGCCGCCGGGTTTCAAGCCTTCGATCAGTTCGGCTTTCATGGCGGCGACCGTTTCGATTGTGCCGAGGTGCTCGAGGTGCACCGGCGCGACCATCAATTCCACGCCGATCTCGGGCGGCGTGATTTGCACGAGACGTCGAATCTCGTGCGTGGGCGAGGACATGCCCATCTCCAGCACGGCCAGATCGTAATCGTCCGGCCGGCGACCTCGGCTGACCATCTGCAACACCGAAAGTGGCAGACCGAGGTTGTTGTTATAATTGCGTTCACTCTTAAGTACGCGATGCCCGGTCTGTGACAGCACATGAGCTGTCAGTTCTTTCGTGGTCGTCTTGCCTGCACTGCCCGTGATGCCAATGACAGGTTTGGCCCACGCCTCGTAAACTTTCCGGGCCAGCGTTTGTAAAGCCGCAATCGCGTCATCGACGATCAATAAACGATCGAGTAACGGCTGCATGTCTTCAGCGCCTTCGACACGTTGACGCCGAGCAACTGCCGCGACCGCGCCTCGCTCAAACGACCCGGCAATGTAGCTATGCGCATCTGCGAACGTGCCGTTGAATCCAGCGCGTTCATAGTCGGGCTGTGACAACGCGAAGAATAATTCGCCGGCTTCGGTCGTGCGCGAATCAATTGAGAAATCCAATATTTCTTTGTCAAAGAGCTCGGGGCGGAGACTGCTCGTCGTCGCGCCCATCAAATCTGCTGCGGTTCGAATATTCACATCATCATTATGTGTCAGAAGCGCGACCGTTAGGGAGCGCACCTGACGTCCGAAGCCCTGGCTGACGCGCGGGCTTCGGACACGGCATGCTGACTCAATTGCGTCGCGCGAAATCAACTCGCACGACCTGGCCCGAATCGATCTCGCTGCCTGCGGCCGGCTCCTGCTGCACAGCGAAACCTTCGCCGCGAGCTTCCAGTCGCAAGCCCAGCCGCGCACACGTGCGCAACGCGTCGCGCACACTTTGCCCGTGCAGGTCAGGCATCACGGCTCCTCGATTCGTGGCTACAGCGAAAACAACTTCGCTAGTTCTCCCCGCGTAGCTCCGCGCGGCCACGACTTTCGGCAGAGTCGCTTCGCGCTGTTCAGTATCGGCAGCTTGCTGCGCGACCTGCTGAGGCGAAGGTCGGGAAGCTTGCGCGATCAGCGGATTCGTAGATTTGATTTCCGTGTCAGGCACGATACTCAATTCCGGCAGCACCTGCTCGGCGATTTCCCGAAAGACCGGAGCCGCAACATCGCCTCCGTGATACGCACCTTCCGGTTCGTCAATCACGACGATGATTACGACCGCAGGATTGTTCACCGGCGCGAAGCCGACAAACGAACCGATGAACTTTGTCTTTGAGTAAGTGTGCGTTTTCGGATCGACCTTCTGCGCGGTGCCGGTCTTGCCTGCCGCCGTGTAGCCTTCGATCTGCGCTTTCTTAGCCGTGCCGTGCAGCGTGACGCCTTCGAGCATATTGTGCAGCGCCGCCGTGGTTTCCGGATTTAGAGCCTTGCGCGTTTCGATTTTCGCTTGATAGATCGGCGCGCCATCAGGCGTGCGCAACTCCTTCACTAGGTGCGGCTTTATCCAAGTACCGCCGTTGGCTAAGGCGGAGTATGCGCTGGCCATCTGCAGCGGAGTGACGCCGATTTCCTGGCCCATGGCGAGCGATCCGATCGAAGACGGTTGCCAGCGACTCACCGGTTTCAAGATGCCCGGCGATTCGCCCGCGAGGTCGATTCCGGTGCGCGATCCAAAACCGAGCCGCTTCATGTAGTCGTACATCGCATCGTTCCCGACGAGCAGGCCGAGCTTGATCGCCGCCACGTCGCTCGATACCTCGAGCGCTTGCGCTGCCGTCAAAACCCCGAACGGTTTGTGATCGTGAATGACGCGGCCGGCAACCGTAATCGAGCCCATCTGGCAATCGATTTTGTCGTCAGGTTTCACCAAACCCTTTTCGATCGCTGATGCGAAGGCGACGATTTTGAAAGTCGATCCCGGCTCGTAGACGTTCTGCACCGCGATGTTCGTGCGCTGTTCGGCCGAAACGTTTCCCGGCTCGTTCGGATTGAACGCCGGCGCGTTGGCTAACGCGAGAATTTCGCCCGTGCGCGGATCCATCACGATCGCCGTCCCTGATTTCGCGTGACTGCGCTCGACCGCGCCGAACAACGCTTGCTCGGTTCGATACTGAATCACCTGGTCGATCGTTAGCACGACAGTCTGCCCGGGCTGCGGTTGAACTTCGTAGCTTTCGAACGCGCGATGATCGCGATCGACTTCCAGGAAAACCTTTCCGCCTTCGCCGCGAATCTTTTCGTTGTAGTACTGCTCAACGCCACTGAGTCCCACTTCATCTGTGCCGACGAACCCAAGCACGTGCGCCGCCAGTGAATCATTCGGATAGAAACGCTTTGGCTCCTTGCGCGAATAGACCCCGGGCAATTCGAGCGCGTCAAGTTTTGTCGCGACCTGCATGTCGAGACGACGCGTAATCCAAATAAACTTTTTGTTAGCTTCCTTGGCTTCGGAAAGTTTGCGCGCCAGGTCCGCACGATCCTGATTCGTAATCGCGGCAATCCTGGTGGCCGTGCTTTCGGTACTCTGAATTTCGCTGGGATCGGCGAAAAAGGATTCCGTGTCGAGACTGCGGGCAAGCTCCTTTCCCTGGCGATCGAGAACTTGTCCGCGGGTCGGGGCGGTGTCGATCGAGCTTAACTGCTGACTGCGCGCGCGCGCGGCGAGATCTTCATGCTGGTGAATCTGAAGCTGGACGAGGCGCCCGCCGATGGCCGCCATCCAGAGCACCAGACCGAGCGAAATAAAAATCGCGCGCCGGTGCGAACTCGCGGCGCGCGGCACTTCGATGGCGTTGGCACGACGGGGCATCCGGTTCTCCAAAACACTGCAGTTACATCAGCGCGACTTTTTCTGATCCGAAGATGCCTTGTTCGTTTTGGGCTTCTCCTGAGTTTTCAAAGATGTCGGTTTCACTGACGCGGTCGGTTTCACGCTCGTCGCGATCGTTAAGGGAGACGGCTTCTGTGGTTTCAAGGCAAGAACCTTGGCCGGCGCACTCGCCGCTTTCTTCACCGTCGGCGCCTCACTCCGTTGTAAAGCGGGAACTGCCTTCGCTTCCGCGACTTCGGTTCGCTGCCGCAACGGATCGATCTGCGCGGGCATCATCGGCTGCATCCCGAGTTGTCGCGCTGCCTGCTCGAGTCGAATTGGACTAACGGCCGTTTCACGCGCCATTAACAGGCGCTTCTGCTCTTCCTGCGCTTTATCCAGATCGCTGCGTAACTTCTGGGTTTCATAACCGAGCCGCAACGCGCCAAAGTGCTGCACGCCCGCGTAAACAAATCCACTCGCCAAAACCAAACCACAAAGCAGCAGCAGGGCTAAACGACCGACCGCGCCCTTCTCTTTCTGGCGCGGCGCGAGACGATTTCGGTGTTTCGAAGGAACTCTACGCATATTTTTCGTGGCACAGACTTCAGTCTGTGAAGTCGCTGGAATCATCACAGACTGAAGTCTGTGCCACTAATCCTAACCGCGCCTCGCAGCTTGGCACTGCGCGCGCGCGGGTTCTCGTCAATCTCTTTAGCGCTCGGCGCAACCGCGCGCTTCGTCAAAGTGTCGGTTACTTTTCGTGCTCCGCATATACATTTCGGCAAGCGCGGTGGACACTGGCAGCGACCGGAAAGCTTTTGCAGCGTCCGCTTGACGATGCGATCTTCAAGCGAGTGAAAACTGATTACTGCCAGACGCCCTGCTGGTTCTAAGTGGTCAACCGCATCGAACAAGAAACGATCGAGGTTTTCAAGTTCGCCGTTGACCGCGATCCGCAACGCTTGAAACGTGCGAGTGGCGGGATGGATCCTCCGTTTATTTCCTCTACCAACTGCGCGTTCGACAACATTCGCGAGGTCTGTCGTCGTGGCTACCGGCTGTCCACGTTCGCGTCGCTGCACGATGCCTCGAGCAATCCTGCGCGAGCGCGGCTCTTCGCCGTATGCAAAAATGAGGTTCGCAATTTCTACTTCAGAAAGACGACCGAGCAGCTCTGCTGCGGTTTCCCCACTCGACGTG
>DATLVM010000499.1:0-3026 GCA_035577445.1 Pyrinomonadaceae bacterium | reverse complement strand
CACGTCGCGGCTGCTTCGCTCGCGACTGTGCCCGATGCCAGGCGGCCGAAAAACTCGGCACGGCCTGTTCATCGACAAAGCGCGTTTCGCTATACAGCGCTCTGAGTTTCTTGTCGTCCCCAATTATTTCCATAACCCACTTCCATCTGCGCGAGGTTTTCGCGCATGCGCTTCTTGCCTCGCTCGTAATGCTGGCGCGCGCTGCCGATCGAAACCCCCATCACGTCCGCGGCCTCGCGCAAACTCAAATCTTCGTAAAAAACCAGGTGCAGAGCTTCGCGCTGCCGCCTGGGCAAATTCTTGAGCGCGCTTTGAAAATGATTCTGAAGTTCGGAGCGCTCGAACGTCTTGGTCGGACTTTCATCAGGAGCAATTCGCTCTTTAGGCTCGTCGAATTCCGGCAGCAAACGCAGCCCGCGTAGAAGCTTCCTGCGATATTCGGTCGCGGCTGTCTTTCGAATCACCGCGAACAGCCACGTCTTCAGACTCGATTCACCGCGAAAGCGCGCTTTACCTTCAAGGATCTTCAGATAGACCGTCTGCAGAACTTCTTCCGCCTCGCTTCGATCGCGGCGGCAGCAACTAAGCGCCCAGCCGAAGCTGGTGCTGTGGAGCCTTTCCAGTTCGGTCTTCAGCTCCGCGATGTCCATCTGTTCAAATTGCACGGAAATACTCCGTGTTCAAGGGATTAGTCGCCACGGCGGGCGGATTATATGACACGTCAACTCCCGCTCCCTCTGGGAGAGGGTTGGGGTGAGGGGCAAAGCTAGCGTCAATTAAGCAAGGCCCCTTTCAACTCGACTCTCCTGCCGGGAGAGTCGAGTTGCGTATGAAGAGAATTACTGCGCCCACCCGCTACAGCCCTCACCCTAGCCCTCTCCCAGAGGGAGAGGGAACACCTTACTTCGTCCATTCATTCGCAATCTGCGATTCAACCTTGACCGGCACCGTTTGCAGATATTCTTCGCCGGCGGCAACCATGGCGTGTTCAACTCTCTGCGCGACGTCCGCCGCCTCGCCTTCATCAACTTCGACAACGATTTCATCGTGGATGATGTTCACGATCTGAGCTGAAGTCTGGCGCAGTTCGTCACTCAGAAGCCGCAACGCGCGCTTCAGGATGTCCGCGCTGGTGCCCTGAATCGGTGCGTTCTTACCGTTGCGCTGCGTCATCGAGACTTGCTGGCGATCGGAAGGATCGTAATTGAACTTCACCAGTCGGCCCGAACCGGTGCGCGCCTGCTTTTCGTCGACGGCGCGACTGGCTGAATCACGGAGATAAGCGTCGAGCTTTTTGTAAGTAGAAAAGTAACGCCGCAGGATGTCTTCCGCATCGCTGACTCCGACACCCGTCATGATGGAAAATCTCTGCGCGCCAATCCCGTAAACGACGCCGAAGTTCAAACGCTTCGCAAAATCGCGCTGCTCCTTCGTCACTTGACCTGCTGAGACACCAAAGACTTGCGCGGCGGTCACCTTGTGAAGATCCGCTCCCGATTTGAATGCGTTGGTGAACGCTTCGTCGCCTGAAAATTCCGCGAGGATACGCAACTCGATTTGCGAATAGTCAGCGATCACCAGACGCCGCCCTCCAGGATAACCCATGAAGCAACGACGATACTCGACCGCGTGCGGCACTTGCTGAATGTTTGGATTGGTACAGGCAAAGCGTCCGGTCGGCGCGCCAATTTGACGAAAGTCAGCGTGCAACCGGCCGGTCTTTGGACTGATGAACTCGATCATGTTCTGGCCATAGCTCGTCAGAGCCTTCTGCATTGTGCGGTACTCGAGCAGCTTCTCGACGACCGGATACTGCGCGGCCAACGGTTGCAACTTCCAATTGCGCGTCGAATCAGGCAAAGGAATTCCGAGTCGCGTTAAGGCCTCGGTCACCTGCTGTTGTGAATCAAGATTGATGTTCGCGCGCGGCGGACCGAATAATGAAGCCTGCGCGACACCTTCGCCGAGCATCTCCTGCAACTCATTCGCGACTTCGCCGCGCTTTTCTTCGACGATCGCAAGTTGCTCCAGCCATCGCTTCTTGTCCATGTAGAAGCCCGCGAGTTCGAGATCGACCACCGGCATGACGCACTCGAATTCAAGTTGCGCACATTGAATCAAGCCGAGCGACTTGATTCGATCAATGAGTCTCTCGCGCAGCGGAAGCAGCACCGCCGCATCGCGCGCGGCGTATTGCAGTTGAGATTCAGACAGTTCGAACTCCCAATTGCTCAACCGCTCGCTCTTATCGACAGCTTCGTTCAGATAGCGTCCGGCGATCGCTTCCAAACCGTGCCGCTCTTCGATGTCGCCCGCAGAAACCAATTGGCTCGCGAGCAACGTGTCGAACAAGCCAACGATATCAACGCCGAGGTTGTGCTTGATGAACTTCGCATCGAACTTCGCGTTGTGCGCGATTTTGATCGGGCGCGATGAAGTCAGCAGCTTTCGCAGGGGCGCGAGCGCGTCGCTCTGTTTCGGATCGCCATCAGCAAAGTGATTGAAATCGACGATGTAAACATTATCCGACGTCGCCAGCTGAATCAGACGAAGCCGCGCGAGATAAGGATCGAGATCTGTCGTCTCAGTATCCAGACCGATTGCGTTGCGCGTGGCGAGGTCTTCGACAGCGCGGCGCAATTCGTCGGCCGTTTTGACTAGCTGATACCGCGTGTTCATTCAGAGAGGAATTTAGCACAGAGTGTCAGAAGCCCGACCGTCAGGGAGGGCGGGTCGCTAGATCAATCAGCCACAGATGAACACGGATTCACACAGATAAAAGCACATATCAAACTGTTCTGATCTGTGTTTATCTGTGTGAATCTGTGGCCAGTTCTTCTGGCGAGTTGCCCTCCCTTACGGTCGGGCTTCTGACACTCACTGTTTCGCGCCGATTAAGTAAACGACAGGTTCGTCGCCGGGGACAAATGCGGAGTGAATAGTGTTCGCGGGAAGGAAGTCGCGGTCTCCAGCTCGCAACTTGTAAGTTTCATGTCCGACACGCAGTTCTAACTCACCGCTTAGGA
>DATLVM010000498.1:0-19160 GCA_035577445.1 Pyrinomonadaceae bacterium | reverse complement strand
GAAGCTGCCGATCATTTCATATGTGCCGTCGCCATCGAGATCTGTCGCGGTCAGATTCGTGACTTTGATCGACGACATCAGATCTGCGGGCGTGCGGCGTTGGCGATAGATACTCTTCATCAAGGTCAATACCGCCGCGCGTTCAGTCTCAGTCGGCGCACGCCGTGTCGATTGACGTTTTCCCAGGGATTCGGAAGTGGTCGCCAGCGCCATTACCTTCCCGCCAAGCTTCGCCGACGTTTTGGGTGTCACTTTTGCGTGAATGTTATTGCAGCCCAGATCCCAACTGTTCACTTTGACTGTGCCCGCGTCGCCGCCACCGAAAATCAATCGATAGACTTTTCCGGCGGCGAAATATTTCTGCCCAAAAGTTTTCCGCCCGGCTTCCACTTCGTCGTTGTAAGGCCGTTGCAACCGGGCGCCGTTCACGATCACGACTGCATCCATCGAACCTTCGTCGCCTTCGGAAGATACGGCAAAGACGACCGCAGAATTCCGCGGTTGTGCCGGCACGGATGGCGAGGCGTCCGAGGGCTTTGATGAAAACGAAATGACGGAAACAATCGTGAACATGAACACCGTGAGGACGATTGAAACACGAAGTACTCGCTTATTAGTTGTTTGCAATTTGTTAAGACTCTCCAGAGGTTTCGCTAGGTCGAACTGCGACCATCATACAATGCGCGTCCTCCTCCGCGAATCGCGGCGGGAATTAATCGTCGCGTTTGGCAACTCACGAAGCGCTCACTATACTCAGACTGAAGGGGACGAACGGCTTGCGACTCGACAACGAACAATCATCGTCGGACTCGCCACAATTCAGCGCCAAAGGTTTTCGCTTCGCGATTGTGGCCAGTGTTTGGAATGATCAGATCGTGTCGAAGCTGATTGACGGCGCGCAGGATGCGCTGAGCCAGTCGCAGGCAGATGAAGGCGCGGTGAAGCTGTTTCGAGTTCCGGGTTCGTTCGAGCTTTCTCTCTGCGCTTTGAAGGCCGCCGAGTCGAAAGAGTTCGACGCCGTGATTTGTCTCGGCGTGATTATTCGCGGAGAGACGCCGCATTTCGATTACGTGGCCGCCGAAACCGCGCGCGGCATCAACGAAGTCGGTTTGAAAACTGGAGTGCCGGTGATGTTCGGAGTCATCACTGCCAACACCGTCGAGCAGGCATTGGCCCGCGCCGGCGTCAAGCGTGACAATAAAGGTTATGATGCTGCGCTGGCGGCGGTGGAAGTAGTGAATCTCTATAAGGAATCATTTTCGAAGTGATCAGTTCTCCGTCAGTTGTCAGTTGTCAGTTGTCAGTTGGCCTTTGAAGCGCAAGTTTCTCGATCAACTGACCACTGACGATTGACTACTGACCACTAAGAATTATGGGTTCTCGTCGTAAGGCGCGTGAATGCGCCTTGCAAATGCTCTTTGCGGCTGATGTTGCCGGAACACGCGGAGATCAACTCGCGCGCACCTTCTGGTCTGAATTGGCCGACAACGATCTGGAACCGGGCTCGCAGGAGTTCGCGACGCGCCTGGCGTTGGGCACGCTCGCTCATCTGGAAGAAGTTGACGAGAGAATCCGTTCGCGCGCCGAGCACTGGCGCATCTCGCGAATGGCTCTGGTCGACCGCAATCTGCTGCGCCTCGCTGTTTATGAGTTCCTTCACGAGCCGACGCCGCGCACAGTCACGATCAACGAAGCACTCGAAATAGCCCGCCGCTTTTCCACCTACGAAGCCACGCAATTCATCAACGGGATTCTCGACGCAATTAAGCGGGATCTCGATCACGATTCTCCTCAATCCGAAACCAACGGCAATGATGTGGCTGAAGACGACGATTCAGTAAGCGAAGAAAAACCGGACGCCTGAAACCTTTTGAGCTAAACTTCGCCACGATGAATGAAGAGCAGCGCCTGTTTGTTGCCGACGCCCGCGATATCGTAGAGAAGCTCGATCGCGACCTCGAATTGCTCTACACGGCGCGGGCGGACGGGCGTCGCAGGCGTCAGCTCGCCGCGCAGATCTTTCGTCGGGTTCACACGCTCAAGGGTTCGGCCGGCTCATTCGCCTTCAAATCCATCAGCCGCATCGCTCACGAATTTGAGGGCGTGCTCGACGGCGTTCGTCTCGGTCGCGTGCAGTTGACTGACGACGTATTGAATAACTTCGCCGACGCACTCGATGCGATCACTGATGCGTTGGCAGAATCACCTACAGCAGATCTAACGCCTGAGTCGGATCGAGTTATGCGCCGTCTTCATGCTCTGGCTGCGGAAAGCAGAAAGCTCGGTGCGATTGCCAGCAAACTTCGACAAGCGCTGCCGCCGGACATTGCGCAATCGTTGAGCGAATACGATCTTCAGCATGCGCGCGAGGCCGTGCGCGAAGGCGCGAAGCTCTTCGTCGTCTCGGCCTCTTTCGCGATCGACAACTTCGATCAGGCTTTCCGTGACTTGACCAGGTTGCTGGGCGAAAGTGGCGAGACTATCTCGACTGTTCCCGGCGCTCCTTTGACAACAGATGAAATCAGCTTTCGCTTGCTCTACGCGGCTGAAGTAATTTCTGCTGAGCTGGTGCGACAAGCGAATTCAATCGGCAATGTCAGCCACGACGAACTCAACGTTACGCCCGAGGGAGGCGCGGCCGGCTTAACGTCGGCAAACCTAATCGTCGCCGCACCGCTGAAAACTTCGATTCCCGACGTTCCGGTACGCGTCGAACTAAAGCAAGTCGACGAACTGATTTCCGCCGCGACCGACCTGTTCCGTCATACGACTAAATCGGTAGCCGCGGTCGCCGGGCATCAATCACCAACGACTGAACACGTGACGCGGGATCTGCGTCCGCGCTTTCTTGAATTTGAAGAGCGCTTGATGAAGTTGCGTCTGGTGCCGGTGCGCGAAGTTTTGGAGCGCACCGCCGCGCGCGCCGGGCGCATCGCCGCGCGACAGCTCGGCAAGGACGTGGAGTTTGAAATCATCGGTGGGGACGTCGGCATTGAAAAATCACTGGTCGAAGTAATCGCTGATCCCCTTCTTCACCTGGTGCGCAACGCGATCACTCATGGGATCGAATCACCCGATGGGCGCCGCGCCGCGGGAAAAAACTCGACTGGCCGGGTGACGTTGGCTGCTTCAAATCACTCAGGCCGCATTCACATCACCGTCACAGACGACGGCCGCGGGATAGACATCGACCGAGTGCTGGCGGCGGCACGAGAACAAGGAATTGCGAGCGAATCGCTTTCAGTCGATCAGTGCCTCCGCCTGATCTTCCGTCCCGGTTTCTCTACTTCTGAGCTTTCGGATATGTCGGGGCGCGGCATTGGATTGGATGTCGTAGACCGCGCGATGGAAGTTGCCGGCGGCGAAGTTCGCGTGGCGTCCGAGACCGGCCGAGGCACGACTTTCGCGATGATTGTGCCCGCCGGATTGTCGATGGTGCGCTGCCTGCTGGTGAGAGACAGCGAGCAAGTTTATGCAATCGATGGTACGTACGCGACTGAGTTGGGCGACCACGCCGCTACAGAGAATGATGCAGATGAGCCGCTGCTACAATTGAACGAACTGGTGGGCAATGAAAACGCGATGCACAACGCGCCGAAGATAATTCGCTGGGGCGCACCGGCGCGACCAATGACAAAGGAGAATCGCGCGCGCACCTACCGGATAGCCGTGGAAGACATTATTGCGCGTCAGGAAACGCTGGTGCGCAGCCTCGGCCGCCACGCTCCACGCTGGCCAGGCGTCTGCGGTGCGGCTGAGTTGTTCGATGGCAATGTCGCGCTGGTGCTCGATTTGCAGGAACTGATTTCCAGCTCAATCAATGCTGAATAACCGTCTGAAAAAATTGATCGGTTCGTATGGCATCGCTCTGTTTCTTATGAGCATGTCGATGCCAGCCTCAGGCCAGTCGCGCACGTATCCCGACAACATTCGCGGGTACAAAGTCGAACGCACTGTTGTCGAGATCAAAAAACCTGAGAACAAGAATCAAGCTAATGACGCCGAGGCAGGATCAAGCGACTCAGACGTCGATCAACTAATCACCTTTGGACAGCCGTCGATTGCACGCATGACTCCACTGGGCATCACTTTCGACGTGCCGATTGTGATCGCCCCGGTGAAGCGAAGCGGCAAAGTCGATTTCCTCGTGTTCGAAGATATGGAAGTCAACGGTCACTCTGTTCAGATTGCCGATTACGATCACTCTTTCGACCTGCCTAACCAGCAGCCGCTGACTCTGCACGATCCTTTGCGCATCCATATTTATCTGCCCAGCGCGATGTTGGCAGCTTTGGGAGAGTGGACCAGCTCGAAGGATACCTGGCCGGTGACTGGAACAATTTACGTGTTCGGAAAATTCAAGAAAAAGATTCTGGGGATCTCAACCAGCTTCAAACGCGTGGTGCCGGTCGAGGTGAATCTCACGATGCGCAATCCTCTCAAGCAGAAGTAGCGAAGACCGAAGACGGGAACTTCGGATAGGTACGAACTCCCATCCCCAAGTGAAAACCTCCGATCCTACCGCGCAAATCGGCGATTCTGGCGTGCAAACCTCGATCTTGCTGTGCAAACCGGCAATCCTGAGTTGCAAACCTTCGATCTTTCGACGAAAAACTGCGATCTCGAGCTTTCAAGGGCAATAACATACTTAACTAATCAAAAATATCGGCATCGTGTCAGAACCGAGAGCGGTAGCGACCGGATCAAGAAGTCCCCCTGGGTTTCTAAGGTTCCTCCTGATCCGGTCGCTACCGCTCCCGGTTCTGACACAGGAGTGACGCCCCTGATCCCGAAGGTTCCGCGCTTGATTAGTTGAGTATGTTATTTGCCCTTCAAGCCATTATTACTTGGCGATCGCGTACACCTTCGAAATATCGGTAAAGTAAATCTGCTTGCCCACGGCGAGGTATTTGGTCCAACCCGTATCGCCCTGATCCAGCATCACCCGCTCTCCTCCGGCTTTGGAAACTTTGTACAGACCGTCGGGACCGAACGATCCGGTGCCGGGAACATAATCGAAGAAGTAAACATTCTCGTTGTCGAGACCGAATTCCTGAGTGTGACTTATCGACGGCGTTAGTTGAACCAATTCGCCGCTCTTCTTGTTGAGCTTCATCAACTCGGAATGACCTTTGGCGTTCATCTGCGCAAAATAAAAGTTATCCGCATCCTGCGCCAAACCCAGGCTCGGCTGCTTTGAAGGATTGTGATAGACGTCCGCGACTTCTCCCCCGGTCGCCGGAACTCTCTTGATTCCATCGCCGGTCATGAAATAAACAAAGCCGCCATCCAGACAGATCCCGGTGGTAGGTGGTTGGGGCGGCGTTAGCTGTTTCGCTTCACCGCCTTTTTTCGGCGCGTACATTATGGGTTGCGGCGGCGATCCTTCACCGGTCCAGATCAGCCAATAGAAGTTCTCGCCGTCCATGACTATCTCGTCAGGTTGCCCTACGCCCGGAATAATTTTCTCGCTGGTCCCGCCTGCTTTCGGCAGGCGCAGAATGTTGCCGCCGTCCGACCAATAGAGATATTTGTCATCGACGGCGAGCATGGCTTCGGGAATCTGCTGGCCGCCTTTGACCAGAATCGTAACCGCACCATCGCTCAGCGAGATGCGCTTAATATTGTTCGTGCCTTCGTTCATGCTGGCGACAGTTTCGCCGGTCACAAAATAAACCGCGGCGCCGTCGGAAACGATTTTTGATGGATGGTCTTCTTTATCGGAGAGAACTTTGGCTTTGGTCCATGAGGGCGCCGGCGGTTTGCTCGTAGAGCGACACGCGATGATTGCAAACAGAATCAAGCACAGCGCGAACGCCGGCGGGAAGAATCGAATAGTTGCTCTGCGGTATTTCAAGCCACGTGATTGAGTTACGCCCAATCGACTTTCGGATGCATCGTGTGCCAGGTGGTCGCGCGTTCGTAAGCCAATGCGACGCGCAACGGCGATGCTTCGTCGTAGAGTCCGCCGGTGAACATGATCGCCTGCGGCAGATGTTGAGCCGGGCCGCTCTGCTGCGGCACGTCCAGAAATCCGCACGGCAAGCACACCGCCGGATGACCCGTCAGGTTCGTGATGATCAAGCTTGCACTGCCGGGCGCCGGCGAAACAAACACATCCCACTGCGACATGAGCTTGTCCATCTCGCGCATCAGCAGCACGCGCGCGCGTTGCGCTCGCAGATATTCAACGGCCGGAACGAAGCGATTCGTGCGGAACGTGTTCGGCCAGTCACCGGGGTCTTGACCGGAAAGCAGGTTGACGCGGCCGTCGCGCGTGATGTCGTCGAACGCTGTAGCCGCTTCCGCCGTCAGGATGTAACGAATGTTGTTCGTCGGAAACTTAGGCAATTCGATCGGCGTCATCTTCACGCCGGCTTTCATCAAGGCATCGAGCGCGTCCTTGTACATCGCGTTGCGTTGGTCGACCAGCTTGCGTTGTTGCTCGCTGGCATTTGGCTGCGGCGTAAATTCGAACTCGGTCTTTAGATAGCCGACGCGCAAGCTGCTCAACGGCAGTTCAGGATTCCAGTTGAAGTGCGGATCGCCAACCGTCAGGTCTCGCTTGTCCGGTCCATAGATCGCATCGAGCGCCGCTGCGCAATCTTCGACGCCGCGACAAATCGGGCCGATCTTGTCCATGGTCCAACTCAAGCCCATCGCGCCGTAACGACTGACACGACCGTACGTCGGCCGCAATCCGGTCACGCCGCAACGCGATGAAGGCGAAACGATCGAACCAAGCGTTTCTGTCCCGATCGAAAAGCCAACCAACCCGGCCGACGTTGCTGATGCCGGTCCGGCTGACGATCCGCTGGAGCCTAGTCGATCTTCATCAGGTACCCATGGGTTGCGCGTCACGCCGCCAAACCATTTCGGTCCCTGCGCCAGCGCGCCCATAGAGAGTTTCGCCACGAGCACGGCGCCGGCATCGCGCAGCCGCTCGACCACCGTCGCGTCATAATCGATTACCTGGTTCTGGTAAGGCTCCGCACCCCAAGTAGTTTTGATTCCCTTCGTCGCGAACAAATCCTTCGCGCCCCACGGAATGCCATGGAGCTGCCCGCGATACTTACCGCGCTTGAGATCGTTGTCAGCACCTTCGGCCTGCTTCATTGCCAAATCTTCGGTGAGCGTCACGACGCAACGAAGGCGCGGCCCGTACTTCTTCAAACGAGATAAATACATCTTCGTCAGCTCCACCGACGAGACTTTCTTTGTGCGAATTACTTCTGCAAGCTGAGGCACAGTCGCAAACGCGAGGTCTTCTACCGACTTGTATTGTGCCGGTTCATTCTTGCTGAACCTGAACTTCGTCTTCACGCTCGCGCGCTTCACATGAAAACCGGGCAACTCGGGATGAAAGACGATGGCAGGTTCGGTGTCGAGCGGCACGTCGATCTTTCGGACTGCGTCATAGCTGTCGAGATTCCGATTCACACCCGGCAAAGCCATGTCTTCTTCTTTGTCGTTGAAATCGATGCCCATGATTCTTTCGGCATGCTTGAGATCATCTTTCTTCACGCGCGTTGCCGCAGGGGAAGCAGATGGCGACGCCTGCGGTGTCGGTGTAGGCGTCTGCGCGAGCGCATTCAGTGGTGCTTTAGTAGCGACGATCGCAGCCGCTCCCGCGGCCGGAAGAACTTTCACGAAAGCACGACGAGTGATTGATTTGCGTTTTTTCATAGAGTTTTTTGAGTTTAAGCTGCCCTCCCTTACGGTCGGGCTTCTGGCACCTCGGAGCGGGCATCCTGCCCGCAGCTACGGTGCCGTTGGTTTGTTGCCAACGCCCTGTTCGCTGGCAGCGCCATACTTCATCTTGACGACTTTGGCTTGCCCTGTTCGATAGACTGTAACCACGAAAAGATTGTCGTACTCACTCTCGGGAATGATCGGATATTTTGGTCCACCGAGCGCGGCGATGATCTCAGGCACACTGTTGTTGTGTCCCGCAATGAAAACGGTCTGACCTGAATTCTGCGCGCGAATCTGCGCGAGCAAGTCGTTCGTGTTCTTCGAATTTATTATGTTGACGGGCAGTCCGAGTTTATCAGCCAAAGGCTTTACTGTTTCCTGCGTCCGCTTGTATTGAGTTGCATACACTGCATTGATTCCCGCATCGCCAAACATCCGCACCAACTCTTGCGCGCGGGCCTGACCGGTGGGACTTAAATCAACATCAGGGTTGTTAGGGTCAATAATCTTTTCAGCGTGGCGGACAATGATTATTGTCGTCACCGGCCGCCGAAACGTTAGGTAATATCCAAAAACAACGACCGCGCCCAATAGGGCAAAGAGCATCGAGAAGAAGACGACAGTCTTAAGGCTCGATTTGGATTCAGGGGCTTCGTCCGTCATCTGTGAATCTGCAACTCGCGAACTCGCTCAGGTGTGGCCGCATACAATAGCACAGAATTAACGTGTCAGAAGCCCGACCGTGAGGGAGCGCCAGACTAAGTGGAGCAACCGGCTTTTGAGAGTTGCCCTCCCTGACGGTCGGGCTTCGGATACCGCGGATGCAACGCTTGAATGAAGGTGTTAATCTATAGCTTTCATTACGCAAATGAGCTCAGAATCTACAACAGTTCAATCCGATCTGTCGGAATTGATTGCCGAGAATTTCGGCGCCAACGCTACTTATGTCGAGACGTTGCTCGCCCGGTTTCGCAGCGATCCGTCGCTCGTGGATGAATCATGGCGGGCGTACTTTGAAGAATTGTTAGGCAACGGTCAGTCGCCAGCGCCGGCAGCCAGCCAGCTCGTCGAACGCCAGCAGCCTCGCGCAGAATCACATTCATCCGATGGCGACCGCAGAGGAGCGACGGGAGCCCAGAAAACCGCGGCCGCGCCAGCGAAAAAGTCAGAACCGCCCGCGGCGCGGGGTCCCCGCGAGGGCATCCCGAGCGGGGTGCAGGATGCGGGCGGGCCGCAAACCTCGACAGAAGCTGTTCCGATTCGCGGCGCGGCGCTGAAGATCGTCGAGAACATGGAGGCGAGTCTCGCGGTTCCGACAGCAACCTCGCAGCGCCGCATCCCGGTGAAACTGCTCGAAGAGAACCGCCGCATCATCAACACGCATCTTCAGGACAACAATCGCGGCAAGGCGTCATTCACGCATTTGATCGCATTCGCAATGCTGCGCGCGCTCGAAAAGTTTCCTCAGATGAATGACGGCTTTGAAACAGTCGACGGTCAGGCGTTTCGCACAAAGCGAGAGTCAATCAATCTCGGCATTGCGATCGATCTGGAAAAGAAGGACGGCACGCGCTCGCTCCTCGTTCCGAATATTAAGAACGCGAACCGGATGCGGTTCTCGGAATTTCTGGAGGCGTACGATGACGTCGTGACGCGCGCGCGCGCGGGCAAACTACAGATTCCCGATTTCCAGGGAACGACGATCTCGCTGACGAATCCGGGAACGATCGGGACTGTCGCTTCGACGCCGCGGTTGATGCCGGGTCAGTCGCTGATTGTCGCGACCGGCGCGATTGAGTACCCCGCGGAATATCAATCGATCCACCCGTCGATCGTGCCGCAACTTGGGATCAGTAAAGCGATCACGATCAGCAGCACCTACGATCACCGGATCATCCAGGGCGCTGAGTCAGGCGCGTTCCTCGCGCGCGTGCATGAATTGCTGCTTGGCAAAGACAAGTTCTACGAAGATATCTTCCTCGATCTGGAAATCCCGCATGCGCCGCTGCGTTGGAACGTCGATCGCAATCCGTTGTTTGTTGGCGGGGATCAAACGCACGAGCACGCGTTGCGCCAAGCGCGCGTGATGGAACTGATTAATGCTTATCGCGTGCGCGGGCACCTGGTGGCGGACATCGATCCGCTGCACGCGATGCCGCTGCTCTATCATGCCGAGCTCGACATCGAGACGTACGGCCTGACGATCTGGGACCTCGATCGAATTTTCATCACCGGCGGCTTAGGCGGCACTGAGACCGGGACGCTGAGAGAGATACTCGACATTCTGCAACGCGCGTACTGCGGCAAGGTCGGCACCGAATATCGTCACATTCAAAGCAAGGAAGAAAAGCTTTGGCTGCGCGAGCAGATTCGCCGCGAGTTTGTTCATCCCGAACCTGTCGACGTCGAAGTCAAGAAACGAATTCTTTGGAAGCTAATCTCCGCAGAACAATTCGAGAAATTCCTGAATACCAAGTTCCTCGGTCAGAAACGATTTTCGATCGAAGGCTGCGAGACGATCATTCCGCTGCTCGACCAATTGATTGAGCGCGCCGGCGAACTTGGCATCGAGGGAATCACGATGGGCATGGCGCATCGTGGACGCTTGAACGTGCTCGCGAATGTCATCGGGCATTTTTGCGAGCGCATCTTCACGTCCTTCGAAGGCTCAGTGCATCCTTCGTTCCCTGCGGATGAAGGCGATGTCAAATATCACCAGGGCGCGTCAGGCGAACGCGAAACTGCCGGCGGCGAAAAAGTCGCAATCAGGCTTTCGCCCAACCCAAGTCATCTTGAAGCTGTCGATCCGGTCGTCGAAGGAATGACTCGCGCGACTCAGGATTCGACGATGGAAGATCAGAATCTCGCTCGCGAAGAGGTTATGAATCGCGCTCTGCCCGTGCTGCTGCATGGCGATGCGGCGTTCGCCGGCCAAGGGATCGTCATGGAGACTCTGCAACTCGCGCAGCTTCGCGGTTATCGCACCGGCGGCACGATTCACATCATCATCAACAATCAAATTGGATTCACGACCTCACCCGAATCCGGCCGCTCATCGATCTATTCGACCGACGTCGCACGCATGACTCAATCGCCAATCTTTCATATCAACGGAGATGATCCGGAAGCGGCATATCGCACGATGCGGATCGCACTCGATTACCGGCAGAAGTATCACAAGGATGTCGTGCTCGATGTGGTTGGTTTCCGGCGACTCGGTCACAACGAAGGCGACGAGCCGAGTTACACACAGCCTTTGATGTACCAGCGCGTGAAAGAACATCCGGGGGTGCGCACTGTCTATGCCAAGCGACTGATTAAAGAAGGCGTCGTCGATGAAGCCGGCGTGAAGCAATTGATTGAAGAGCGCATCGGCCGTTACGAAGATGCGCTGGCGCGCGCGAAGAAAGTGGCGGCCGAAGCCAAAGCTTCGATGATACCTGAGCCGGACGTTATTGAGCTCGACGGATCTGCGGTGATCGAAACGCCGGTCTCGTCAGACATGGTGAAGCAGATCGCGCATCAAATTTCAGTTGTCCCCGAAGGATTCAATCTGAATCCGAAGATGGTCAGCCAGCTCGCGCGCCGCGCCAAGATGGGCGAAGGCACGCTGCCGATCGATTGGGCTTTCGCGGAGGCCATTGCGTTTGGATCAATCGCGCTTGAAGGCACACACGTTCGCTTAAGCGGCCAGGACTCCGGTCGCGGCACGTTCAGCCAACGCCACGCCGTTCTCTATGACACGCAAACAGGCAAAGCGTGGGCGCCGCTTTCAGAATTACATTCGGACGACGATTCGCACGGCCGCTTCGAAGTATTCGACAGTTCGCTTTCGGAGGCCGGCGTCCTGGGATTCGAATACGGTTATTCAGTGATTTCGCGTGATGCACTGGTGCTGTGGGAAGCGCAGTTCGGCGACTTTAACAATGTCGCGCAATCGATCATCGATCAGTACATCTCTTCCAGCGAAGACAAGTGGAAGCAGACTTCGCGTCTGACGCTGCTGCTGCCGCATGGTTATGAAGGCCAGGGTCCGGAGCATTCCAGCGCGCGGCTTGAGCGGTTCCTGCAGCTTTGCGCGGCAAACAATCTGTGTGTCGCTTATCCCAGCACGCCGGCTCAATATTTTCATCTACTGCGCCGGCAGATTCGCGAAGGCTTCGCCCGACCGCTAATCGTAATGACCCCGAAAAGTCTGCTGCGCTTGCCCGCGGCGGCGTCTGCAATTGACGAACTAACGAATGGCGGATTTCGACCGTTGATTGATGATGCGGAAATCGGAGATACAAACACTGTCGCGCGAATCGTTTTTTGCAGCGGCAAAGTCTTCTATGACTTGGTTCATGCACGGGGCAGTAGCCCAACCGTGAGGGAGGGCTCAGTGGCTTTGATCCGAGCCGAGCAGTTCTATCCCTTCCCCGTGAGTGCGGTTAAGGATGCGATCGCGAAGTATCCGAACGCAAAAGATCTTGTATGGTGTCAGGA
Organism: Pyrinomonadaceae bacterium; assembly: GCA_035577445.1. Taxonomy (GTDB): domain Bacteria; phylum Acidobacteriota; class Blastocatellia; order Pyrinomonadales; family Pyrinomonadaceae; genus UBA11740. The sequence goes on along the minus strand of DATLVM010000498.1, from coordinate 6,980 downwards.
AGAGCCGAAGAACATGGGAGCGTGGACGTTTATGGAAGGACGCTTCGAAGACTTGATACCGGGTGGCGATCGTTTGCGTTACATCGGCCGGGCTGAATCACCAAGCCCAGCGACCGGCAACTATGCGGTTCACATGCAAGAGCAGGAGCGGCTGGTCGGTGAGGCGATTACAATTTAGATAGGTTTTGCTTGCCCCGATTTCTGCGCGTCTATATGCTGCGTCCGTGCGAATTCGATTCTACATTGATCCCACAACGAATCTTCCGCACACTTACAATCACAATGTTGACGAAGATGAAGTCGAGCAGGCGTTGAAGAATTCGGAAGAGGATCGTCCAGGTACTGGAAACTCTCGCATGGCCATTGGTCGAACCAACGGAGGACGAGTTTTGCGAGTCGTATACGTTCGCGACCCCCAACCCGACAGTGTATTCGTTATTACTTCATATGATCTAAAAGGTAAACCACTGGTTGCATTTAAGAGACGCATGAGGAAGAAACACAAATGAGAAAACAAGCTAAGTTTCCAAAAGGCTGGGACGAAGCCCGAGTACAAACCGTTCTCGAACACTACGAAGGCCAGACTGAGGAAGAGGCTGTGGCTGAAGATGAGGCCGCGTTCCGCAGCCGAACCCAAACCGTAATGGTTGTTCCTAAGAAATTAGTCCCTGCTATTACCAGACTAATCACCACGAAGGGTAGCAGCCGCAAGAAGCGCGCCGCATAGTCGTTTTCATGTAGGTTGGCTGGCTAGCTCTTCTTCAGCACAAGCGCGATCAGCGCGGAAAAGATCGTCCCGAACAACGTCAAACCAATTCCCAGACCTAAGAACGCGGCGAGCATGCTCGTCTCGCCTTCCTGTTGCATCAGTTTTGGTCCGGTCAGCACGAGCAACAGAGCGAAATAGAGACTCGTCAGGATCGCGTACGTCACCGCGATCGAAACTCCGGTTCCGAGGCCTTGGAGGAACGTCAGCCGATTCCCATTAGCGATCCGCTTCTCTTTGATTCCCATCATCAGCGCGACAATCGCCGATAGATTGAAGACCGCTAAGTCTGCTAGCTGCGCCGAAGGGCCTTCAAGGTGCAGGACGAAATGCTTCAGCGCCACCCAGGCAGCGATGATGAGGGTAACGGCGATGCCGTATTTGACGGCGATTTTCATGTTTGGTACGCACGCCTCCGGCGTGCTGGGCATACTAGCACGCGTCTCGCGTGCTTCTCGGCACAGACTAGCACGCTGGAAGCGTGCGTACCCAGAGAAGTTTGACCGCAAACATCGGATAGAACCGATTTCAGCGATTGGCTATATTCGCCTCATCAGAAGTCAGCAACCGCCGGCAGTAGCGCACGGACAAAATCGAGAGGTGAGGTAAAATTGATGTTGCAGCTTTCAACGACAATGCCGAACGTAATGAACAATCCTGAGATGTGGAACGCAGTGCTGATGCGCGACGCTTCGCGCGATGGCAGTTTCGTGTTTGCCGTGCGCTCCACTGGAATTTATTGCCGGCCCTCATGTCCGGCGCGACGGCCGAAACGCGAGCAAGTAAAATTTTTCCAGGTCCCCGAGGCTGCGGAACAAGAAGGGTTTCGCGCGTGCAAGCGTTGTCACCCGCGTCGCGCGAAGGTGGTGGATCCGCAGATCGAACTCGTGCGGCGGATTTGTCACATCATCGACGAGCATGACGAAGAAGACGTGACGCTCGAACGACTCAGCTCGATCACCGGCGTGAACTCGCATCACCTGCAGCGAACATTCAAGGAGTTGATGGGAATCACCCCGCGGCAGTATGCCGAGTCGCAACGGCTAAAGAAATTCAAGGCGAACGTCAAGCAAGGTTCGTCAGTGACCGACGCGATGTACGACGCCGGCTATGGATCGAGCCGCGCGCTCTACGAGAAATCTTCATCGCAACTCGGGATGACGCCGGCGACGTACGGCCGCGGCGGCAAAGGGATGCGGATTGTTTACACGATTGCAGATTCGCCGCTCGGCCGGTTGCTGGTTGCCGCTACGGACCGCGGAGTGTGCTCGGTAAAGCTTGGTGATTCAGATGCCGAGCTGGCGCGCGCGCTGTTCACCGAATATCCGAACGCGTCGATTGATTCGAAAGATACTGCGATCAGCCCATCGCTGAATCTCTGGCTGGAGCAAGTACTGAATTCACTAAACGGCAGTTCGCGCACGATCGATTTGCCGATGGATCTTCAGGCTACGGCATTCCAAGTTCGCGTTTGGGAGGAGTTGCGGCGAATCCCGTACGGCTCGACCAGGTCCTATCAGGAAATCGCGAAAGCGATCGGAAAGCCGAACGCGGTGCGCGCGGTAGCAAACGCTTGCGCCAGTAATCATCTGGCGTTGGTGATCCCGTGTCATCGTGTAATTCGCGAAGACAGGAGCCTGGGCGGATATCGTTGGGGCCTGGAACGAAAGAAAGAATTGCTCAAGCGGGAATCCTCCCCAGACTAGGACATCAACAGCCACAAAGAGGCACAAAAAGCACAAAAGCGTAAAAGCGACGGGTGCCACACATCTGGGTCTTTCTCGTTTGTGACTTTTGTGCTTTTTGTGGCTGATTTTTTCTGTGGAATCTGCGAAAATCTGCGGACTATTTGATCCAAACCGTCTTGATGTTTACGAACTCCCGAATTCCAAACTCGCTCAGCTCGCGGCCATAGCCTGAATGCTTCACGCCGCCGAACGGAAGCCGCGGATCGGAAGCGACCATCCCGTTGATAAAGACGCAGCCAGCCTCTAAGTCACTGACGAAGCGGTCGCGTTCATTCTCGTCATTGGTCCAAGCGGCTGAGCCAAGCCCGAACGTCGTCGTATTCGCCAAGTCGATCGCTTCGTCGAGCGTGCTGATGCGAAACAGCGACGCTACGGGTCCGAAGATTTCATCGCGATAAGCGGGCGAATCTTTGGGGATATCGACCAGCACGGTTGGCTCGTAAAAGTTTCCGGGCGCGAGTTCGCCATCGAACTTCAGTCGCTGCCCGCCGGTGAGTAGCTTCGCGCCGGCCGCCACACTCACCTGCACCTGCTCTTCCAAGTCTTTCAGAATCTGCTCAGTCGCTAACGGCCCCACGTCAGTCGATTCATCAATCGGATTTCCGACTCGCAACTGCTTCATCGCTTCGACAAACTCTTTTTCGAATCGGTCGTAGATTTCGTCGTGGACGATGAAGCGTTTCGCGGCGATGCATGACTGGCCGTTGTTAATGGTGCGCGCTTTGACGGCCGTGCTTACCGCGTCTTCAAAATTCGCAGAAGGCATGACGATGAAAGGATCGCTGCCGCCAAGTTCCAGCACCATCTTCTTAATCTGTTTGCCGGCGATGCCGGCGACGCTGCGGCCCGCGGGCTCGCTGCCGGTTAAAGTGGCCGCCGCGACTCGCGGATCTTCGAGAACGGTCTGAACGGCATCGGAACCAATCAACAAAGTCTGAAACGCGCCCTGCACGAAACCGGCCCGATGAAAAATGTCTTCGATCGCCAACGCGCATTGCGGCACGTTCGAAGCATGCTTCAGTAATCCAACGTTACCGGCCATCAGCGCGGGCGCCGCAAAACGAAAGACTTGCCAGAACGGAAAGTTCCAGGGCATTACCGCCAGCACAATTCCCAGCGGCTGATACCGAACGAAGCTTTTCGTCGCGTTTGTCTCAACGATCTCATCGGCGAGGTGCCGTTCAGCGTTCTCGGCGTAGTAACGACACACCCACGCGCATTTCTCGGCTTCCTGCACTGCGGCGTTGATCGGCTTGCCCATCTCGAGGGTCATCGTGCGCGCGAATGATTTCTTTTCACTCTCGAGAATCTCTGCCGCGCGCGTCATTTTCTCAGAACGGTCCGTGAACGAACTGAGCCGATGCTCCCGAAACGCTTCGGCGCCACGCGCAAGCTTTTCTTCAAGTTGTTGCTCAGTTAATGAATCGAAAGTTTGCAGAACTTCGCCGGTAGCAGGATTAATCGATGATATTGGCATGCGAGAATTATAAAACTTCGTCAGCCGACGGCCATCATCTCAGGCTCTTCTTCTTCAATCGCCACAGTCTTTTGTCGTTTCCGCAACACAATCAGACCGATTCCCGAAATGATGAAAGCCGTGCCTGCGAACAAACGCCAGTTCAGTCGCTCGTGCAGAACGGCCATGCCGAGAAGAACCGCGATGACCGGCGTGACCAGCGAAATTAACATCGTGTTGGTGACATCCATGTGACGCACGAGCCAGTAGAAGAGGGTGAACGCGATCACCGAACCAACAATCACCAAATACACGAGTGCGAGTATCGCCGTCGGCGTCCAGTGAAGGCGAAACGGATTTCCTTCCGTGGCGATGCCAACCGCGAGCAGAGGCGGGAAGCCGCAAATCATCTGACCAGCAGCGAGCACAAATGGATCGATCTGCGTGCCATAAGCTTTGACGAGAACATTTCCGTACGAACCGCAGAAGGCGCTCATCACAAGCGCAACGCTGCCGAGCAAAGCGCCTTTGCCGGCGATGGTTAGCTGATCAGAAAAGACGATTGCGACTCCTAAAAAACCCATTGCGACGCCGAAGATTTTCTTCGCAGACATACGCTCTTCAGGCAGGTAGAAGTGTGCGAGGACCAATCCAAATGCGGGAAAAGTAGATTGCAGGACAGCAGCGAGGCCGGAAGGAATACGTTGCTCGCCCCAAAAGACCAAGCCGTAGTTCAGACTGAATTGCAGTAACCCGACGACTGCGATGACCAGCCACTCGTTGCGCTTCCGCGGCCAGCGCACGCCGCGCGCGAGGATAATGGTGATTAGGATGCCCGACGCAAAGACAAAGCGAATGCCCGCGAATGTCAGCGGCGGCAGATCCTGAAGACCAAGTTTGATGAAGAGCCAGGTCGATCCCCAGATGCCGCAGAGAATCAGCCAGACGATGCGCGCTTTCATGATGCTTCCTTCATGTCGCTGCTTCGCAGCTCCGACAACTTATCAGCCAGCGTTACCCAAGGCTCGCAAAGCATCGCCTTGGGCTTAGCTATGTCCGCTGCTTCGCAGCTCCGACAAAAAACACAAAACGGGGCGGTAGCCCGACCGTAAGGGAGGGCGTTCTGAGAATTGACGCCCTGGCTTACGCGCGGGTTACTGCCCCGCTTGCGTGTCGCCCTTACTTCCTACCCGTGATGCTGTAAGTTCAGCTTGATGATATTGAAAACCGCACCCTGCGGATCAGCCAGCACCGCGAACCGACCAACGTTGGGAATATCCGTCGGCGGAACATAAGTTCGCGCTCCGAGTGACGTCGCCTTCTGGACTTTTGCGTCGCAGTCATCAACCGCGATATAGATGCCCCAGTTCGGCGGCATCGGGCCCATGTGCGGCTGAAGCTGCATCATGCCGCCGATGTGCTCTTCGCCGTTGATCCATTCGGTGTACGGCGTCTCGCCGCTGTCAGTCTTTGAGTTCCAACCGAATAATTTGATGTAGAAGTCTTTCGCCTTCTCAGTGTCATTCGTCAGCAGTTCGTTCCAGCAAAGCGAATTCAATTCGCCTTTGATTCCCAACCCGGGATGTGACTTCGGTTGCCAGATGCAAAAGTGCGCACCGGTGGGATCGGCAATCACCGCCATGCGGCCATGCTCCATCGCGTCGAACGGTCCCTGCACGACGGTGCCGCCCAGAGTTTTAACCTTTTCCGCGGTTTCGTCGGCGCTGGTGACGGCGATGTAAGACGCCCAGTGCGTGGGCACCGCCTTCATGTCTTCACCTTTCTGATACGAGGCAGCGACTGCCTTTCCGTTGATGGTATAGATTGTGTAAACCATGTCCGGCCCGATGGGATTGTCCGTTCCCTCCCATCCAAACAGATCCGAGTAAAACTTTTTGGCGCCCGGCCCGTCGGTAGTCATCAATTCAATCCAGCAAAAACTCCCCGGGGCGTGTTTCAATTGAGTTTGAGTCGCAGTGTCGCTCATCTTTTTGTTCTCCTGGTGCACCTGGAGGCGAGCTAGAGCTCACCTGCGTTTTCAGTTAGGCGGACAATGGGCCCGCCGCAAACTTATTCAAATGATCACGAAGGCTGAAACTGTATCAGCACGATCGGAAAAACTCTAGGCGGCGTGCCTTAACAGAATGTTAAGAGTTGTGAAATCTGAGGTGCGGTCACGCGTAAGAGAGGAATCAGGCGAAACGCTGAAGATAGTGCGCGCAGGATGCGCGCGAATCACGACGTGTCGGGACAAGGATGCCGGCGCTCCTCCCTCCAAAAACGAAATCGCGCTGCTCTCACCCGAAGATGTTAGCAGCGCAATCTCGATGTCTTATGAATCACCGGAGTGATTCGTAAGATGGCAGCCTGAACTCGTCAGACCAAGCTGCCAATTTGTATTCCGACAAGCAATCGGCGGTCGACGCTTCCCGGTCAGCACGCGATCTGCTTCAGTTAATCTCACAACCCTTGCGGGTCACAAAACCTGTTTCCGCAAATCTCACATCTTCCTTGCGGTCGACGTGGTGCCAATAGGTTGTTTTTTTGGTGGCTTTCCTCCACCGCCGGTTACGTTCCCGGCAACGAGGCTCAGATTTCTCCGAGCGACATTGCTCACCACCAGCGGGTCCTCTCTAGTGGTTGCTACCCGTTTTTATCCGGGCGCTAAGAAAACCTTTCGGTCTTCCCGGCAAGCCTTTCGGCTTCAACTAAGGGCGTCATAGCAAGTGCAAACCGCTCTGCCTTTACTCTCTCCCAGAGCCTCGCGACTCCGTTCGCCGATCCCCTCGTTGGTCTCAAAAGCCGTAACCTTCGTGACACTGATGCTTATACAGAAAAGAAGTTTTCGAAGCAAACTTTTCGAATTTTTTGTGTGTTTTATTTTTCGAAGTTTGTTCTTCTTAGTGATTTGCTGATGAAAAGAAGGAAACAAGTTTGATTCAAAAACTCACTGCGCAAAATTAAAACGCGAATTGAATCCGAACCTTCATTCATTGTCCGGCTCGAGCGC
>DATLVM010000497.1:0-2911 GCA_035577445.1 Pyrinomonadaceae bacterium | reverse complement strand
CGACCACCGCCTCGACTCTTATCAATGATTTTTCGGGGAGCAGCTATCACTACAACAGCGACTATGGTATTGGCGTCAACTCGATCACGGTCACGGCATTGCCGGCGGCGGCGCCGAACGTCACGTTGAATAAGTCTGTTTCGCCAACTGCCGCGGCGCAGACAATTCCCGGCGCGGACTTGACCTACACCATCGCCTTTTCGAACGGTGGCACAGCGACAGCATCGACCCTGGTCATCGTGGATCCAATTCCGGCGAACACAGATTTCAAAGTTGGATCAGTGACGAACACGCTGGGCACTACCGGACTAACCGTTGTGGTTGCTTATTCAAACAATAGCGGCGGCACGTATGCGTACACGCCGGCGAGCGGAGGAGGAGGAGCGCCTGCGGGTTACGATCGTAACGTGACGAACGTCCGTTGGACGTTCACGGGTAATCTCAGTCAGACCTCACCGAACAATACCGGCAGCGTGAGTTTCATCGCGCGGATTCGCTAACCCCGTCCGCCGGACACCGGAATAGCAAGAGGCCGCCATCGCTTCAGCGAGGCGGCCTCAACCCTTTTCTTGATCGAAAGTCAGCTACTGAATCGCGAACACGTCATTCCCGATCGGGGTGTTCAGCTTGACGTCCTTCACTTTGTATTCCGCGAAGAAGGCGCCCTGGGGCATCTCCAATCTTTGCGTGAAGCTCATCGGAACCAGCACGCCGTCGACTTCCTTGAACTTCGCATTCTCAGTCCCGAACATGTAGCCGTTGTAGGGAATCAGGTATTTCATGACGCGCGCGGTCGCCGAGTCGATGAAGAAGTCGGTGGTGTTGCCTTCACCGTCGACGATGCGAAAGCCGCGCAGCTTCTTGTCATTCGGTAACGCCGAGACGGTATAACCTGGCTGATCGAATTTGGTGAGAACCATTAGACCGAACTTATTCGCCGGCGGCATACTGACACCCGGAATCGAGCTGTAAGATTGCTGCCCATCGTAAATCTGCTTGAACAAAAAGACCGGTTGCGCGTTGATGTCGATGCGAATCTTGTCGCCCACCGTCACCATCGAGAATTTGCCGGGAATCGATTGCGAAGAATTCGGCGCGTAAAGATTCGCGTCACCCATGATCCACATGCTCTTAAGGCTCTTGAATTTCTCGCCACCCTGGGCCGCGAGGGCGGCGGCGGCGAGTTCGGCTGGCGAACTTTTATCGGTGATTGCCGGTGCGGGCGGAATCGTGCTCGAGGCCGTCGAGCCATTGCCGCTTGATTTAGCTGCGTCGGTTTGTTGAGCGAGCGCAGAGATTGAAAAGAGGAGAAGGACAACTAGCGCCAGAGCGTACTTCATTGGTGGACTCCTTTTGGAAAGATCGCGAGCGGCCCTGATTCTTGAAGTTGAGCCGCTCGCTTAAGGAATGTATACGCCCTGACAGCGCGAAAGTTCAGAAAGTAAATCGCGCGCTGAGGGTCACTCGGCGATTGCCGGCGCCGTTTCCTCCTCCGCCACCGCCCGGCCCAAAGAAGAACCCGAACATACCGCCAGTTCCCAACGATTGGCCAAAGTTTGGCGATGAAAGATTACCGACTGGCGATCCCAGATTGACGTGATTCAAGACGTTCTGGAAATTGATCGACAGCGTCAGGCTGTATTTCTGCGGGCCTGCCGCGCCCCCGCCCGGCCCACCCATCATCTGCGGGCCGGGGCCTCCGGGTCCACCCGGGCCCTTACTGCCACCGCCCATGGCGCCACCGATCATCGGGCCGCCGCGCACGGGACTCCCGCCGCCGCCCTTGGCGGAATCGCCCGAACCTTTCTGCTGGTTCTGCTTGGCATTGGAAGCGCTGCGATTGGCTTCACCGCCGAAAGCAAACGTGCGACTGATGCGCATGTTCACTGAGAGCGAGCCCGGTGCATGTCCGTAATTGCGCGGGATGATCTGGTTGCTCGTGTTTGAGAAGTCAAAGCGGGTGCAGCGCGTCGGCAGGCTTGTGCAATACGTGTTCAGCGCCGCGAAGGTGGGCCGCTCGTTGTACTGGCGATCGAGGTTCGTGTCCTGACCCGTCGTGATATTGAACGGCGGACCGCTATTGGCGACGATGAACGGGCTGAATGACAGTTTCCACAACTTCGGCGCATTGATATTTCCGACCAACGTAAAGCGATGACGAATGTCGCCAGAGCCGCGTCCAAACTCACCCGTGAAGTCATACGAGTTCACCGGAAATCCGCCGCCGCCATCCGTGTCATTCTTCTGAAAGGCAAGCGTGTAGTTGCCCTGCAGCGAGATGTTCGGGTTCAGTCGGCTGGAGAAGCCCATGACGAACTGCGACTGGCGATACTTGCCGCTGGATTCATACTGATTGATGTCGCCCACCGCAGGATTGGGACGAATGCCGTTTGGAGTCGCGGTCGTGATCGTGCCGGGCAATGGGGCGTTAATGTCTCGTGCACGAATCACGTGCGAGATGCGGAACGTGTAGAAGCCGGCAAAGGCGGTAATGTTTCTAGGTAGTTGACGTTCGACCTGCAGGCCTCCCAAGGTGAACATCGGCGCCTGCAGATTCGAAGCGACGCGGTAAATAGTTTGCTGCGTTGCGGGAATCACCGTAAGTTGCGCCGGCGTAGGCACAGTCGGGAACAAGTTCAGCAGATTGTAGACCGGCCGCGCCGTCGGGATATCAAGTTGTGCTTGCGTGGGCGCGGTGGCGCCGATAAACGGTTCTGCGAGTACGTAGGAAAGTTCGTTGCTGCCGTTAAAGCGCTCCGAGGTCAGCGTGAAGCCTTCCGAAAAACGGTTGTAGAAGATGCCACCGCCGCCGCGAATCACGGTCTTCGGAGGTCGCGTCGCGTTTGCCGCGCCCGGAGACCAGGCAAAACCGACACGCGGAGCAAAGTTGAACTTGCTGCTTATGTTTTCC
>DATLVM010000496.1:0-13293 GCA_035577445.1 Pyrinomonadaceae bacterium | reverse complement strand
ATATAAGGAAACGGGTGCGCGGGATCGACTCCCAGCGGCGTCAACACTGGAAAGACTTCACGCGCAAAGTAATGATCTGCCTTCTCGCGCTCTGCCTTCGACAACGACTGATAAGGCGCAACGATGATTCGCTTCTGCGCGAGCTCGGGTAGAATCTCTTCGCTCAAGCAACGCATCTGCTCAGTCAGCATGGGTTGCAACCGGGCCCTGATCTCAGCCAGTTGTTCCGCCGCAGTCATCCCGTCCCGCGAAGGTTGATCGTACCCATGTTCGACCTCCTCCTTCAGGCCCGACACGCGCACCATGAAGAACTCATCGACAATCGTCGAAAAGATCGTGACGAAGCGCAATCGCTCAAGTAACGGATTTCGCTCATCCCGTGCTTCATCGAGTACCTGACGAAAGAATTCGATGAGGCTGAGTTCGCGATTGAGCAGTCGATTACCCTTGATAAAGGCGAGCTTCGGGCGCCCGCCCGCAAAGCTCACTCGTGTCTTATGTTCGATGTCTGAAATTGCTTGCATATGAATTCAATCGACAGAACTGATCACTAAAGTTGCCTTTTTCTTAGGAGAGCACACCAACAGCCACACCCCAAGGAGCAAGTAGCGTACCTTCCACTTCATTGAGAAGTAGGCGTTTAGTGATTAGTTGCGTGGCTATTGGTGATTGAATTTAGAACAAGAAGCTTAGAAAAAGCGTGCAAGAGAATCGTACGATTTCTTGGTTTTCGCGGCGCGTTGATTCACTTTACGGAAGAGCGGGACGGCGGAGATCGGCTTTGTAAAAAGGTGATTCACGCCAGCGGCTGTGCCACCTGATGTGCGGAAGCGCTCCGCGCTTCCGCTCCGGCTCACGATGAATTTGGGGCTTCGCCCCAACAAATTGGGCGTAGCCCAAAATCGAGAAGACAATCTGCCGGAAGGCCAAAGGGCCTTCCGCACATCAGCCGGCATAGCCGGACAGTTTTTTGGGCAACGCTGCAAGACTCGTATCAGAATCTAGCGCGCCTAAATGAATGAATTTCCGCTGGGCTAAGGCTTCGCAGTTGATGACTGGTGGGTCATCTCGCGATCAAGGACGAGAACGAGGGCTTCGAGGAACCCATCGGTGCGCCACTGTTCCCAACGCGTAATCGCGGCGCGATAGTGCTGCATGCGTTCTGAGACAAAATGCCGAAACAACCAGGCGGCACCCTCGCGCAATTTCCGCGTCTCTTCATCAACCTTGACGTTACGCCCGCTCCGCTTGAGACGCGATCCCAAACTCACGATCCAAACGTCGCAATCGTGGAGTTCCCCGAGTGAGGTTTGCAGCAGTGCAACTTCTTTCGCGATGGGTTCCAGTTCATCTCCCCAACAAGTTGCGAACAGCTCGACGGCGTACCGCAGTCGCTTTGCGAGAATACGCATCTCGTGGAGATCCTTTATTTCAAAAGGCGCATACAAGTGGGCGCTTGCCGCGAGAAAATCTTTCAAGCGAGCTTTGATAACTTGAATGCCGATCTCTCTGAACGACCAGACGCTCGCTTCACTTTTCTCGGCCCGAGGTTTTCTGGGAAAAGCAATCGTCAGCTCCCGCAGCTCTCGAGCAAACTTGTTGTGAAATGAATTTACCGCCGACTTTTTGATTGCCTGCTTGAGAGCCGTCCGCGCCTGTTTTTGTCGCTGCCGAATTTCTTCGGCAAACATCTCGATCCCTTCGGCCGACGTCCCCTTCGCCTTGGACTTCAATTTCTGAAGCGCTATCAAAGTCACATCTTCGTCGCGCACGTCGCCCAGCCTGTCAGCGATTGCGCGCAGCTCATTGCGGAAGAGATTCGTCTTGCGAAAGTAAGGCTTGAAATCACTGACGGCGCTACGCAACCGGCGGGACAAGACGCGCATGTCATGGACGCCTTCCGCATCTTTCCAATCCAGCGCGTTGTCGCGCAATTTGCACATCGCGTCCAACTGAGCGCGCAGCACCAGAGGGATCATCTTCTCGGCCGGGGCCGAGCAATCGAGTCCAACAACCTGCTTAACTCTGGCCATCTATTTTTCGTGAACAGCGGATTTGATCAACTCAAGCCCGCTTCAAAACCGCGCGACGGCTAAATCCCAACTTGCAATTGAAGACTTGCGCGAACATGCCGGCCCGTTGTTCGGCGGCGAAAATCTCTCGATCGCAGTTTGCCGCAGACTGCAGTTCTATATGCACGACGCGCCCGTTCCGCACGCAGCGCAGATCCGTGACGCGGCTGTCATGCCGCCGATCCAACGCGTCGGCGACACGCAAAATCGCCGTCAGCGAGTTGACTGTGTCTCGATCCGGCAGGCTAAGCGCGGCATAAGGCTCGTGACGCTCCTTCGGCTCTGAACCTTTGTGATAACGCGCGACATTAGCGATGACGTCGCGCTCGGCTTCCGAAAATCCGGTCAACTCTGAATTCTTAATCAAGTAGAGCGAGTGCTTGTGATGAGATTCATGCGCGATGTGATAGCCAACGTCATGCAGCAGAGCCGCCGCTGAAAGCAGCATCCGATCATGGCTGTCGAGCTGGGAAGGCAAACTCGATCGTGAAATGTAGTCAAAGACTCTTTCCGCCAATCGGGCCACTTGATGAGCATGACCTTCTTCATAGCCAAAGCGGCGCCCCACCGCATGAACTCCGCGCAAGCGATAGTCTGCGACGATGTCGGGAAGCGACGGTTGAGATTCCGCTTCGATTTCGCGCAGGCGATCGATCAGTACTCCTTCACGGAGCGCCCAACTGCACGTACGCAGCACATCGATGTTCAATGCGTGCATCACGCCTTCAAGAATGTGTCCGCCGGCGATAATGATTTCAGAGCGCTGTGAGCTAATTCCCGGAATTGCCCGCCGTTCAGCAGAATTCATTTCGCCGTTGCGCGAATTAAATCGCGAAAGTTTCGCCACTTCGATTTCGTCGCCGGCGGGCCTGGCGCCTTCCTCGGGCCGATTTTCCTGTCCCAAAGCGCGCAGACGTAGAGCGGTGCCGATCGCGAGGATGGTCCCGGAAGTTCCCATTGCTTGCTGCCAACGGCCGCTGCGCAACTCGCGACCAGGGCGTTCCAAGGCGGCTCGCACTTCTTCTTTGAGCGCCTTCAACTCCTTAGGTTTGGGAGGATCCGAGGTTAGGAATTGTTCTGTAAGCCCGATCGCGCCTAGTTTCACTGAGTACAGTCCGGTGGGTGCGCCGTCCTTCATGATCGAAATCTCGGTTGAGCCTCCGCCGATATCGATGTTCACAATCGTGGCGCCGGGTTCAGCACAACCTTGAGCCACTGCGAGACCGATCAGTCGGCCCTCTTCGATCGGCGAAAGAACTTCGACCGAGACGCCGGTTTTGCGATCTACCTCTTTGATGAATTGTAAGGAGTTGCGCGCTTCGCGTACCGAAGCAGTGGCCACCGCAAATATTTTGTCGGCCCCGCGCGCCTCAGCAATCGAGCGAAACCGTTTAATGCATTCCACCGCGCCTTCGATAGCAGAGGGAGACAGCCGCCCCTGTAGCAAGGTGTCGTGCCCCAGGCGCACTGGTTGTTTTTCGCGGGCGAGCACGGCAAATGAATTGCTCGCCGCGGCGTCCACCACGACCAACTTGATTGAGTTTGACCCAATGTCGATGGCGGCTATTTTCACGACGCGACGCTTGAGCCATCCTTCGCGGGTTTCGTCACCTGTTTTTCAACCATGGCAATTTTCGGATTTTCTTTCGGCGCAGCAGGAGCTTCGGTTTCGATCACTCGGCTAATGCCGCGTCGCAGCGCGGTCGCAACTCGGTTAATCGACCGCGAAGCGTCAATCACATGGAAACCGTATTCTCCAATCATGCGATCGAATTCCTTTAACAGAAGCTTCTGATAAGCAATGAAGCTGTCGTAATAATCGTTTCCGAGACCCAAATCCATTCCGGATTCCCAGTAGTCAAAGCCATTCCCTGACCGCAGCACCCGGCCAGCCAAAGTCTCCGGAGAACCCAAACGTAGAAAGAAGATCGCGTCGGGCACTAGCGCCATTCCATAGATAGCGCGAATCCAATCCGGATCCGCACCGCGAACAATGGCCCGCGCAATAGCCGAATAGATGTAGCGATCGGTCAACACGATAAAGCCCGCTCGCAAAGCCGGCAACATCTGATTTTGTAATCGATCGGCGAAATCGGTTGCGTAATAGAGCTGCATGGTGATACGTCCAAGCGTATGCCCGCTGCGAGCGTTTTTGATTCCGCGTCCGGCGAGGATCGATCTGGTCATGCCGGTATCCAGTACGGCGTTACCTGCCGATTCCAACCACGTGCGCAACATGGCCACGTGGGTTGAGCGCCCCACGCCGTCCGCGCCCTCGATGACGATTAGCTTGCCGCTGTACGGCTCGATCTCAACGTTGGGAAGCGCGGTGCCGTAGAACTTCATCTCTTTCATCGCTCGAGCGCCTCCTTTGCTTTAAGTCTCTCTTTCAGATAGCGGCTGACAATCTCGCGCATCTGCCGTTGTTGGGTGCGAATTGGTTGCGTGGCGTCGACAACGGTCAAGCCGAATTCATTCACCATGTGATCGTATTCGTCGAGGATTTTGCCCTGAAACATTTTGAAGCTCTCTTCTTCGTCATTAGACCAATCCATGTCCATCCCCGCCTCATAATATTTCAGCGTCGGACGAGCAGCGGCTATGCGATCAATGGCCACGTCCAACGGCGCCCGAAAGAAAAACGCCGCGGTGGGTTTGACCGCAAATCGATAGAGTTCACGCACCCAGCCGCGATCGCAACCGCGCGCAACGTCGCGCGCAAACGCAGTGTAGATGTAGCGATCAGCCAGCACGATCGCCCCGGCTTTTAGCGGCGGAATGATGTCGCGCTCAGTACGATCGGCGAAGTCAGTAGCGTGCAGGAGCGAGAATGTAGTGGGTGTGAATAGACGGCGCTTCTTTGCGCGGCGAGTCGTATCTTTCACCAGTGGCGACGAATTCCATTCCGAGAAAAAGACTGAATAACCTTCCGACCGCAGCCATTGATATAGCAACGCCAGTTGAGTCGATTTTCCGCTTCCGTCTGTCCCTTCAACTACAAACAGCCGCCCAGGGTAACGGTGATGTCCATACGAGATCATGAATGCGGCATTCTCCCATCACAGTGTTACAGCCATCTGAATTTTTCGCGGATACTACCGAAATTGCAAACTGGCCGAGTCCAAACGGGTTATGATTGCCTCAAATTGGCTCTGATACAAATGAAACATCTGCTACTACTCAGGCATGCCAAGTCCAGTTGGGACGATCAAAGCCTCAAGGATTTTGATCGACCATTGAAGGACAGAGGAGTAAAGGCTGCTAAATTGGTCGGACAATTCCTGCGCCGCGAAAAGATCAAGATCGACCTCGTGATCAGCTCGCCCGCTAAGCGCGCCCGCGAAACGATCGAACTGGTGTTGCCAGCAGCCAAGCTCGAAGTTGAATTAAAGTTCGACGATAGAATCTACGAAGCCAGCCCACGAACTCTTCTTGCGATGATAGCCGAGGTTAAGCTGAGCGCGAATACGCTCATGTTGGTCGGTCATAATCCCGGGTTTGAAGGTTTGCTGGAGGTCCTGACCTCGGAATCACGACACCTGCCGACTGCATCCGTTGCCTTCATCGATTTAGACAGCGACCAATGGCAGGAAGCCCGCGCGGGTGGAAAGCTGGTGCGCCTTGTGACACCGAAAGAGCTAAGCCAATAACGAAAACTTCGGTTGCTTTGCACAAAAAGTCGCTTTTAAGTCGGCGAAGCCGGCCACTGAAAATAGCCCAGCACTTCAGTGCTGGGAGAGCGAGCCGAGCACTCTCCAGTCCGCGAAGCGGACGGCTGAATTATCGCAGAATTTCAGCCGTCCGCTTCGCGGGACTGCATTCGGACTTTTGAGCAAAGCTCCTTTGACTGATTATTTCTTCTTAACGTAAGCCTGACGCGCCGGCACGCTTACCAATTCGTCACGCTCGACAATGTAGGCCGTCAACTTGCCGCCATACACACAACCAGTATCAAGCGCAATGGCATGCGCGGCACGCCGCGGTTTCTTGCCGGGCCAATGGCCAAAGAGAATCGTCTTTCGGCCGCGGTACACATCAAACCACGCGACGCCTCGGCGGCGCGTTGGGTCGGCGCCCATCGTGCGAATCTGTGTGAGATCGCTGGCGGCTTGCCGGTAGAACGGGACGCCCGGTCGAATTCCGGCATGAACTACCAAATGCGTGCCGAGATCGATGATGTACGGCAATTCTCGCAGGAAACTAAAATAGCGTTCACGGCCAGATTCCAACTCGACTAAGGTCTTCCGTTGCTCTTTAGTCAGGCGCACCGGTTCGCCGCGCCAGCGCTGTCTGAGGATGCGATCGTGATTTCCAATCACGGATGAGAAACGCGGATCAGAGATAAAGAGGTCAAGCACGTCGGCGCTCTTTGGACCTTTTACCACCAGGTCGCCCACAGCTACGACGCGGTCGTCTTCCTGGAGAGCTACCGTCTCGAGCAGATCGTTGAGCTCGTCTAAACAACCGTGGATGTCTCCGATGACGATGGTGCGAGCCATGATGTGGTACGCACGCTTCCAGCGTGCCGGTGTTTTGCACGCCGGAGGCGTGCGTACCGTCATCCAAACAAATGGTGTACCGCGTGGGCGTTCCAGTCGCCGAGATTGGGAGTGACAATGTCGGCGCCGGCAGCGCGTAGCGGCTCAGCCTCAACGGTGGTCGTCACGCCGATGGTGCACATGCCGGCAGCGCGCGCTGCTTCGATTCCGGGCGGGGCGTCTTCGATTACGACACACTCGTTCCGCAGCAGCGGCATTTGCCGTTCGGCGCGCCGCTTCTCGTTCAGAAACTGAAGCGCATGCTCGTAACAATCGGGCGCGGGCTTGTGCCTGCGACCGGGCTCAGCGCCGACGATCACGGAAAACTGATCCGCGATGCCGGCGAGACTCAAGACGTGATCGATCTCGCTGCGCTCAGCCATGCTGGCAATTCCCAAATTGTAGTGTCGGGCGCAATCCCTGATGAAGGCGATGACGCCTAACGAAACCGGCAGGTCATTCTTGATAAACTCACGATGCAATGCGTGTTCGCGTTCGATCAGTTCGCGCACTGTCTGATCGTCAACGGCCTGGTTGGCCCTTGCATACGCCGCGCGCACAAACGCGACGTCATCCATGCCTAAGCACGGATAATACTCTTCGTCGGTTAGAGATATTCCCTTCTCTTGAAGAACCTCGCGATAAGCCTTGAGATGGATGCGCTCGTCATTGATGATGACGCCGTTGAAGTCGAAGAAGATCGCTTGAATCATGCGTGTCTGTGTGTTTCTCCTTCTCCCTCTGGGAGAAGATTGGGATGAGGGTCTAGCTTCGCAAGAAATATTTCCATGGGTTCAGTTATGAGCGATCTTCGCTAGACCCTCACCCAACCCTCTCCCCAAAGACATTGATATATTTAACTCAGCTATCGACGGAGCTAGTCGCGGTAACTCGAATTAGAGCTGAAGCTGCGTCAGCAGCGTTCAGAACTAAGCCCAAGGCGAGGCTCCGCGAGCCTTGGGTTAACGAACCAATTAGAGTGATTGAGCCCCGCAAGGGGCGAAAGCATAAAAAGATCAGCCTGCCTGTTAACTCTCTGTCGCCGCTTCGCGGCTCTGAAATAACTGACGACCACCACCCAAGGCTCGCAGAGCCACGCCTTGGGCTTAGCTCTACCGCTGCCCCGCAGCTCCCGCTTGCACCGGAAAGGGTCAGGTACTTGATGAGTCAAGTATGTCAATACCCTCTCCCAAAGGGAGAGGGCACAAGATAAAGTTTCAGGAGGCGTTTGTCGCTTTGACCGCCGGCCCTTTCAACTCACCAATCTTTTCATTCTGCTCGGCGAACAGCAGCGGCAGTCGCTCGCTCTCCAATACGTCCAAACGCCGGAGCACTTCGTTCAGTGCCAGTTCGTTCTTCAGGTTCACCTGATAATCGAGATCCGCGCGCAGGCGATCCTTCGAGCCTTGTCGGTTCTGCGACATCATAATGATGGGCGCCTGCAATCCGGCGATGATGCCCATCACGAGATTCAGCATCTGATACGGCGCAGGATCGAAACCGCGAATCAGGATGATCGAATTGAAGATGATCCACCCGATGATGATGCTCATCGCCGAGATAATGAACTTCCAACTGCCGCCGAACTCGGCGATCGCATCGGCCGCGCGATCGGCAATCGTCATGCGCTTGTCCTGCTCTTCGTTGACGTTGCGGGACACGCGCTGCTGGAGCATCCTGTCTGTCCGTCGCAGGCGCGAGAAAGTTGCACTTAACATCTCGAGCGCGACAATCGGATTGTCTTGAATGAAGCGAAGAAAACTCTCACGCGAAAGCACCGCGAATCGCGCATCTTCGACGACGGTCGCGTCGGCTGAGCGTTGCTGGCCGTCGATAATAGCCATCTCGCCGAAGTAGTCGCCGCGCGCCAGTTCGGCCAGAACGATCTCCTTCTGATCTGCGTCCGTGATAGAGATGCAGACGCGGCCGCTCTCGATCAAGTACATCGCGTCGCCCGCATCGCCCGCCCGAAACAACTTCGTATCCGAACTGACATCCCGGGTGCGGAGTAGATTGCGCAACTCGACCGCTGCGGCGTCATCGAGCGAAGCGAACAACGGCACCGACCGAATCGCATCGAGCGTCATTTCCTGGGGGGTGGGTGTTGACATGGGATACCTCGTCAGTGATCGGTGGTCAGTGGTCGGTTGTCAGAAGCGTGGTGCAACAAGCTGACCACTGACTACTGACCACTGACTCTTCCATCTTTCATCATGATGATGCGATGTGCGTAGCTGCTGGCCAATTCGCGATCGTGCGTTACCAAAAGGACGGTGAGCCGATCTTTGTCGACCATCTCGCGCAACAGCGCCAGCAGCTCGCGCGCGCGGGTCGAATCTAAATTGCCCGTCGGTTCATCGGCAAGCAAAACGCGCGGACGGTTGGCGAGAGCGCGCGCAATCGCCACGCGCTGCTGTTCGCCTCCGGACATCTCAGCCGGACGATGCTCTGCCCGGCCCGATAATCCAACTCGATCGAGCAATTCCGAACTACGATTACGACGCTCGTTTCCCCGCATCCCACCAAACGCGAGCGCTAACTTAACGTTTTCATCCGCGGTCATGGTCGGAATCAAATTGAAGTTCTGAAAGATCATGCCGACTGAGAAGCGGCGATAGCGCGCCATCTGCTTTTTGGTGAATGGGCCGAGCGGTTGCAAATCGAAAACTACATCGCCGCTTGTCGGCTTATCCAGGCCGCCCAGCAGATTAAGCAGCGTCGATTTTCCCGAGCCGGAAGTTCCCTGAATCGCGACGAACTCGCCTTCATCCGCGCCCATGGAAACGCGATCAAGCGCGGTCACTTGATTCGTTCCCATTTGATAGACGCGACTGGCTTCGCGAGTTTCGATCAGCATTGTTTACCGGGAAGGAGGGATCACCGTAATTTCTGTGCGCCGGTTTTTGGCCCGACTTGCGACCGTGGTATTCGGCGCAACGGGATTGTTCGCGCCCAGGCCGTTGGCCTGAATGCGCGTGACATCGACACCCGCCGCCGCGAATCGTTCAGACAAAACGCGCGCGCGATCCTGCGTCAATTCTTCGAGCGTCGTCGCGTCGCCTTTGTTGTCCGTGAAAGATTCGATCGTGATTTGATAATCAGGATTGTTCGCCAGCAACGCGCCGATCTGATCGAGCTTCGCCGCAGACGCCGGCGCAAGTTTCGCCGAGCGGGGATTCAGCCACAGCGATTCCGCGAGCACGAGCATCATGCCGCGGTTCGTATCTTTCACGGTGAAAAACCGCGATAACGACTGTTTGAGGTTCTCCGCCGCCGCCCGCTCATCGGCCGCGCGCTTCTCAGCCGTGCGGCGCGAGTCCTCAGCCTGCTTCTCGCCTTCCAGGCGCGCCAACTTCACCTTGGAATCTTCTGCATCCGAACGTACCGTTTGAATTTCGTCTCGCAGTCGAGCAATCTCAGTTCGCGCGTCGCGCAACTTTTCATTCGCGTTCAGCGCATCTCTCTCTGCCAGATCGCGCGCGTGGCGCTCGTTGTTCAGCTCAGCTTGCAGCCGAGTAATTTCCTGGTTGGCGGTGTCGGCAGAGCGTTCCGCGTTGCGCACCGCCAGATCGCGACGCTCTAAATCTTCACGACGCTCGCGCGCCGTCTTCCGAGCCAAAGCCATGTCCTCGGCTTTAGCGCCGCTGCTGATCGCCTGCCGCGCGAGGATGTCAATTTCACGATCGGGCTGGCGCATTCGTAGAGCTGATTCAGCCTGTTGCAGATCAGCTTCAGCTGCACGCAGCTCATTGGGTGCATCGCGGTCGGCTCCGGCATAGCGTGCTAAGTTCACCGCCTGGCGTGCGCCGAGCAACGCCACGGGGATGTCTCGAAAATCCGTTTGGGCGATCTGTGGCACACGCGTGTCGCGAAAATAATCGCTCGTGTTGCCGATGTATTGAATGCGCGAGGTTTCGAGTTGCGCGTCCTTAATCCGACCAGGCGCCAGATTCTCCATCACCACCATGCGGCTGGGCGCGTGAACCAGAAAGTGCGGCTCGGCCGTCACTATCAACGCGAACGTTTGCAACGGGGTTGTCACATCGATCTTCGAATCTATCAAGCCACTGCCGCTGCGCTTGATCTCTCCCAGATTGTCGACGTGGCCATCAGGTGAGATCGCCCATAGGACATAAGTCGTGTAAACACTGCCAAGCTCGTAAGCGCGCGGCAGATTGTCGATGTTCAGTTCGACGCGAGTGCCACGCCGTCCTTGGCGGCGAACTTTCGCGGCGCCCTTCAATCGCGGCAGCCGCGTTGTGCCACTTAAGGGAACCTCGATAGTTTGATCCAGCGGATAGGTGATCGCCGTCGTCGTTCGCATCGTGTCGTTCTGCGCGAACACGAGCGCACTGAAGACAAAACAGGAAACCAGAGCGAGTACAGAACCAACGAATCGTTTCATTTTCGACAACTCCCCGGCGTTGGATTGCGACCTACAAGGCAGTCGCTCGCCTGAATTGATGCAGGGGGCACGATCATTGTTGCCGAACGAGTCGCGAAGAGGCAAGGTTCGGCGTGGGCTATTGGATTTCTCACTCGAGGTGTCACGCGCATCTTGCGCCTGAATTCCGAGGTGGCACGCGTATCTTGCGCGTGAATTCCCCGGCGGGACGCCCGTGCCGCCGGCTATTTTCGCAAAGAGCGATGGTACTCTTTCGTCCGGCGATCCTGGGCAAGCTGAACAATGTAGAAGGCAATCGCCGCCATCAAAACCATATGAATCATGCCACTCTTGTGAAAGATAAACGTGGCGACCGCCCACACGATTAACAGAAGGGTTCCCGTGATCCAAAGCATGCCAGGTGGATTGTAAAGCTTAGTGACTTGAGGGTCGAACGCTCACGTTCGGGAAGGTAACCGCGCGCAGCCCGCCCCGGGCCGGTTCATTGACGATGATAACCGTGCCTGAACCAGATGGCAGCGCCGTCAAGGCGCGGCTTGAGAATGATGTCGTGTGATTAGCGACGGCTGATGATGCTCCGGTATCTCTCCAGATTACTGACCCGTCACGGCCTGACAGAGCCACAAGGCCCGGGCCATCACTGGTGAACACATCGATGACACCGTCCCGGTTCAAATCGGCGAAGGCAAAGGTGCCGGTGTCATTGCGCGCCGCGACATCCCAGACGATCTTGCCGTCGCCGGTATTCACTACAACGACATGACCGCGCACCGTGGTCATCAGAACTTCCACGATGCCGTCGCCATCGAGATCCTCTGCGGTTAGATTTCCGCGCGACCGATCACTGTCCAAGGCTACTCTGCCCAGCGGCTGCAACGTGTCCGCCGTCAAGGCGGTAAGCCCATCACGCGTGCCGACGAGAACCAGATTGCCCCGCCGGCCCCGGACCTGGATTGCCGGAGTTGTTGCCTGACTTGCGGCTGAACCGGATCGGATCAATGCACCATTAGAGTCTCGAATTTCGATCTGGCCGTTCTCATAAGCGAGCGCGAACGCACCGTGCGCGAAATCATCCAGCGCCGTCGGCTTGCCCACGATCCTTCCCGGCAATTTGATTTGCGAAATGATTTTTCCATCCGACGAGTTGAGAAAGAACAAACGCTGAAGGGACGTGTCGGTGACTATTAGGTTTGTGCTGTTTCGCTGGCCAACTACAGTCGCTGAAGATATGAACGCCGGCAAAGTCGCGCGCCATAATTCACGACCCGTTGAGCCCTCAACTCTGACGAGCGACGAACTGCTGATCACGACAACATCATCGAGCCGGGATGCCGGCACAATAATCGGCGAACCAGGAACCGAAGATGTTGCTCCGCTCGTTTGCGGCGCACTCCGCACTGACCACAGCGCGACTCCATTCGACGCATCGAGAGCGTAAGTGACTCCATCGCTGCTGGTCGTGACCACGTACCAGCGATCAGGAGAACGCAGATGCGCCAGTACCGGCAAACTCGCATCACCAATCGCTGCGCGCCAACCGCCGGTCGCTACAATCGAATTCGCCGGAGGATTCCTCGGTGGCGACGATGACGATATAGCCGCCGGCGTCGGGACCGGGGTGGGATTCCGTAAAGGTTCAGCGGCCCGCGCAACTATGTCGACAACTCCAGCGGACGAAAACTCGCCCAATTTTGCTGTCAACGGCGCCACCCGCCAGAAGTACCTGCCGGGCGCAAGGTCATTAACCTGGGTTTGATTTCCGGTGATGACTCGGTCGAAAACGATGTCCGCGAAATCTCGATCCTGAGCGAGTTGGAGGCGATATCGCGCCACGCCGGGCCGAGGACCCCAGCGCAGATTCACTGTGGTGTTTGTCTGAGTTTGATTGACTTCCTGCGCGGCGCTGCTAACGAGCGGAATGAGAATGAATAGCGCGGCCGCCAGCGCAGAGACACCTGTTTGTTTTGAGCAGAACATCGTCACGTACTAATAAACGACGAATCGCTCATTCTTCCCTTGCCGAAGTCACGGGTTTTCGTTCAGCTTGTAACCGACGCCGCGCACCGTCAGCACATAATGAGGATCCTTCGGATCATTCTCCAGCTTTTTCCGCAGCCGATTGATGTGCGGATCGATGTTGCGTTGATAGCCTTCGTACTCGGTGCTCCAAACTCGATCGAGCAGGTCGTTGCGCGACCAGGCCCGACCCGGCTCTGACGCGAGCAAGTCGAGAATTTGGAATTCGAGTGGCGTTAAGTCAATCTTCGCTCCCGCGCGT
>DATLVM010000495.1:0-2888 GCA_035577445.1 Pyrinomonadaceae bacterium | reverse complement strand
ATGACCGGTTGGGTTACTTCCTCGATGGCCTTGATGGTGGCCTCTCGCGGCGGCAATCCATGCTCCATGTGGTGAATGACCGCCTCGACCACCACGATCGCATCGTCAACCACGATACCGATGGCCAGCACCAGACCGAACATCGAGAGCGTGTTGAGCGAGAAGCCGAGCAGTGGAAAGAAGATGAAAGTGCCGATCAGCGAAACTGGAACAGTGATCAGCGGGATGATTGTGGCCCGAATGTTCTGCAGGAAAATGAAGACCACGAGCGTCACGAGGATCAGCGCCTCGACGAAGGTCTTTTCGATTTCGTGGATCGAGGCCTCGACCGCCGGGGTCGTGTCATAGACGATTTTGTAATCCAGATCGGGCGGGAACAGAGACTTCGAGTGGTTCATGGTCTCGTAAATCGCCTCGGAAGCCTTGAGCTGGTTCGCTCCGGGCAGGAGATAGACGGCCATTGAACCGCCGGGCTTGCCGTTCAGCCGGCCGAAAGAGTTGTAATCCTGTGAGCCCAGTTCAGCGTGCCCGATGTCTTTGATGCGTACGACGGCGCCGCTCGCGTCTTGCCGGACGATGATGTTTTCGAACTCCTCGATGGTGATCAGGCGACCAGGCGCGCTCACCGTGTAGGTGAACTGCTGATCCTTAGGAGCCGGGGAGCCCCCAATCCTCCCCGCCGGCGCCTGGATGTTCTGCTCGTTGATGGCCGAAATCACATCCGACGCAGTCAGTCCGAGTTTGCCCAGCTTGTCGGGATCCATCCAAATGCGCATTCCGTAGTCGGTGCCACCGAAGAGATCTACCTGAGCAATGCCGGGAATGCGAAGCAGTTGGTCACGCAGGTTGATGCCGCAATAGTTGATGAGAAAGTTGGCGTCGTACGAGTCTTTAGGTGAGTAGAGCGATATCAGCATCAGGATGCTGGGACTCTGCTTTTTTACCGTGACTCCCTGTTGCGTAACCGAGGCCGGCAAGCGGGCCTGGGCCGACGAAACGCGGTTCTGGGTGAGCACGTTCGCGGTGTCCTGGTCCATCCCAACCTGGAAATTCACGTCAAGCAACATGCGGCCATCGCTGGTGTTCGACGACTTCATATAGATCAGGTTGTCGACGCCGTTCACTTCCTGCTCGATTGGCGTGGCCACCGATGCTTCCACGGCTTCCGCGGATGCGCCGGGGTAGTTAGCAGTCACGCGAATGTTTGGGGGCGCCAGGAACGGATACTGCTCGACCGATAGACTAAAGATCGTGGCCACTCCGATCATGACGATCAGGATCGAGATGACGATGGCAACGATTGGCCGGCCGATGAAGAATTTGCCCATCTAAGTTGCACTTCCAGCAGTCATGGTTGGCTTGACCACCATTCCAGGGCGAACCTTCTGAACTCCCTCAGTCACCACCCGCTCACCCGCTTTCAGCCCCTCGATGACGATGAATGAATCTTCGTACCGATCTGAAACCGTGATGGTCCGCTGCGTGATCTTGTTATCCGCGCCGACGACGAGCACATACTTCCCACTCTGCAACTCCTGAACTGCTATCGCGGGGACCAGAACCGCATTCGACCGCTCCTCAGCCGCGACGCGCACGCGAGCGAATTGACCGGGGCGCAGCCGGTTGGCGGCGTTTGGAAACGACGCTCGGACCTTGAGCGTCCCCGTCTTCGGATCGATAGTTCGATCAACTACAGAGAAGCGTCCTTCCTGGTCGTAGATACTGTTGTCTGCGAGCATCAACTGAAACGCAGCACCTCGTCTGGAGCCAGCCTTGCCTGACTTTGTCATTTGCAGCATGTAGGCTTCACTAACGCTGAAGTCGACATCCAGAGAACTTGATGACGAGATCGTTGTGAGCAGCGTTGGTTCATTCTTGCCAACCAGGTTGCCCACATTAACGTTCTGCAGACCGATGATCCCGCTGATCGGTGAATAGATTGTGCAGTAGGTCAGATTTATTTCGGCGAGTGCCACGTCTGCCTTGGCCGCCGCAACCGCCGCAGCCGCTTGCTGTATGTTGTATTTAACGGCGGCGGTCCTGTTCGTGAGAGTCGCTTGGGCGGCACCCACCTCGGCCTGCGAGGTTTCTTCCTTCGCGCGAGCAGCGTCCAGGTCGATTTGGGTGACCGCATTTTCTTTGGCGAGCGGAACGTACCGCGCCAGATCTGAGCGTGCCAGGCTGTGGTTGGTCTGAGCCTGCGCCAAGTTTGATTCGGCTTGAATTACATCAACGCGTTCTCTGGCCTGAGCCAGATCGGCTTCGGCTTTCGCTAGGGCCGCTTTCGCCGCCAGGACTTTCGCTTGATACTCATTCTTTTGAATCTGGAAAAGGATCTGTCCTTTCCTCACCACAGCTCCTTCGGTGAAGAAAACCTTTTCAAGCATGCCCTGGGCCCGCGCGCGAACTTCGACGGTCTGGCTGGCCGCAGTCTGGCCGACAAACTCGCTGAAGATGGGCACAGTTTTTTGTGTGACTTCGGCCACGCCTACGGTTGGCGGCTGAGCAGGTGCAGCTCCCGCTGCTTCTTTGGAAGCGTCCTTCTTGGCGCATCCCATGGCAATCAAAAGCAAAACGGCGCCGAACGCCGCTGCAAGAAGATAGAGGCTGCGCATGTGGCGACTATTCATGGCGAACTCCTTTGGCGGTTTGAGTTGGTGTGGCCGTCCGATGAATCCGTGGGCCAATTACCGCACATTAACGGAGGGATTGTAGGTCGCGTGTATGGGGGCTGGTACTGGCAAAAATGACAGTGCAGGAAGCAAACAAATTGCGAGATGATCGCTGGCGTCTGGGCAACACTAGCAACTCAAGGGTTAGGTATCTATGCTCGCGGAACTCGTGCTGGCATTTGTAATCGTCGCCGTCTGCGTGGTGATTCACATCAC
>DATLVM010000494.1:0-2058 GCA_035577445.1 Pyrinomonadaceae bacterium | reverse complement strand
CAAATTCGTCCATGGACGCGGCTCTTCGGATGAAACCAAAGTCAGTGTTTAGGGGGCAAACCGGGAATCGGCGGATCCCAGGCGACACCCGCCGGCAAGTCTGGCGCGGGACGTCCCCAAACCTTGCCGTACATTTGGTCCTTGAAATGGCTGACCACCAACCTTTGCACCAGATCGAGGGTAGTTATAAACGGATGAAAGCTCGCCTTGGCCAACAACTTATCCTTGAATTCCGAAAGACTGAAATCACCTGGAGTCACGCAGACGATTTCGTTAACCGGAATAAAACTCGAGCGAGCGCCAAGGTAAGGCACCGTATGGTCTCCGGTGCAAACGGCTTTTGTCGGATCAGAATTACCGTATTCGTTTTCGACATCGTCGTCCGTAAGATCAAACTGCGGGTTACCATCCTGATCTCTTCTTATTTGCATTCTGACACGCGTGTTGGCGCCCACGCCCACGATGCAGAGCCAGCGCTTTGAGTCACTTAGCTTGATCTGTTCGAGGCGCGACCGATGTTGCTTGGCGGCGTTCAGCATATTGGTCAGGAGTTGCAAGGCCTGTGGTCGAGGATTCGTTGGATCAAGGCCGTAAATCGAAATGAAGGACGCGAGCGTCTCGATGATCTTCGGTTGCCAGGAAGAAGCCGCAAACAGATCGTCTGACAACCCGGCTTCAGCCACTACGTCACCGGCAAAACTCGGCAGTAGATAGTACAGCGAGGGCGTAACGCGTGCGGCTTCGCGCTCGCGCGAACTGCCACCCGTGGGCGATAACATGCTGTTTCCTATCGCGACGTTCGCGATAGCTTCGATCGAGCCGCGGAAGGGACTGGCAATCGTGGCGATCTTGTTCACTTTGGCATCGCCGTTTGCCTGCAGGTATCCCGCAATGATCATCCCTCCCATCGAATGTCCGGCAAGGTTTACTCGAGCGGGAAAATTGTCTGTCCCGTAACCTGCATCGTGATAATGACGGAGCAGCCTGGTCCGATCGATGACCTCGTCGATGAAATCGGCGAGGGCATTCTGTGCGCCTTCTAACCCCTGTCGCCAGTCGTATGCGAACGGAAAGACGGGCACGGGTTGATCGGCTTGCGGAGTCAGATTGTGGCGCAACTCTTCCATGAATTCGGAATAGGCAATCTCAAAGATCTGATCCTTGACGACGCGGGCCGGCTCAATTAATTCCAGGCGCGTGTTATCGGGATGTGGCGTAATTCGCTGATATGCCTTTATCGCGAGCTTGAAGGGCGACCAAACGGTTTGGGGACTTACCGGATATTCATCGCGTAATTCGCTGCCCATGATGCCGGGGACGAACACGACTGGAAAGGGATAGGGGTTCATTTGATTCGCCTCGCTGGCTTAGGTGACCGGAACGGCTGGATTCTAGTCCATCTGAACCCACGAGGAAATGTTTTTGCTCTAGGAATACTGCCCGGCGAATATCGCGATGCACAATGCTCAAGGTGTTCTGATCCTTGAAGAATGGCCCGCGACGAGTTGCCACCGCCCATCGCGCCAAACAAAAACATCCGTGAAGCGGCTCTGGCTGGTCATGGCTTGACCCTTTACGATTCGTTTGGTGGTGACGCGGCCGGTGACCACCGCTGTCTTGTCATAGAGCCGGACATTCATGTCGTCCACGTCATAGGCCGTCAGCTTCACATCGGGATTCGGCGGTTGCTTTAAGCCTTCGAGGTCCTGTTTCTTCGTCGTGACTCCGCCCCCGGCGTCGGTGAAGATGAACTCTTCGGCTTCAACCCGATCGAAGAACGCATAGTCGTTATCGATGTTCGCTTTGCCAATGTCCCGCTCCACCTGCATCAGGTCGAGCTTAGCCTGCGCTTCTTTCTTGCCTGTCTGGCTGAAAGCGACAGAGACCGCCGCCAGGATTATCAACCCAAGAATAATTGTTCGTTTCATGTTTGCCGAACCCTTTCGTTTGCGTCGCATGGTATTCAATTCATCGAGCCTGATTCACTCCAATTTCATCGTTAAGAAGCCGCGTCGTGTTCTCGGTGACGCTGACCCGCTCGGCCATTTCAGAGGTGTT
>DATLVM010000493.1:0-33653 GCA_035577445.1 Pyrinomonadaceae bacterium | reverse complement strand
CCCGACCGTGAGGGAGGGCTATTGAGCCACAGATTCACACGGATGAACACTGATCAGAAAAATGCTAATGCTCTGTTCTCTTATCTGTGCAAATCTGTGTTCATCGGTGGCTGATAATCTTAGGTGCGAGAGTTGCCCTTGCTGACGGGCGGGCTTCTGACACCTTTTGCCCTTTCCTCGCTTCCCCTTTAACCTCTTGCAGCATCAATGAATTTCATTTCGAAGATCAAGAAAGCTTTGCGTGGCGAGGTTGATACGCGTGCTGCGGCGCAGGAAGCTGCGCGCCGCGCGCGAGGAACGCTCGAGCAACGCCGCGAACGCGCCTCGTTGGATCAATTGAACGAGCAGCCGGCCCGTTTGCGCGAGGAGTTCGCCCGCGTCCGAGCTTCCGATCTGCTCGCACATTTCCGTTCGCGCGTGCGGCCAAAGTTTTTTCCCGGCTTTGCCGATCCGAAACGAACTGCCGATCTGCAACGACAATTGTTCCCGGCCGAGACTGCGAGTTTGATTGAGCGCGCAAATCGAATTGTAGAAGAGCACTGTTGGCCTCTGCTCGGTTTCGGCGAGAAATGTTTTGGCAAACAAGAGCTTCAGTGGAATCGCGATCCTTTGTCCGGTTTTGATTGGCCGATCGAGTACCACCCAGACATCGAATTGATTCGGAATGACGGGTCTGACGCGCGAGTTATTTGGGAGCTGAATCGGCTGTCGCATCTCGTCACGCTCGGCCGAGCCTACGCGGTCACGAACTACGAACGATTCAGCCAAGAGTTTCTGAAGCAGCTTGGAAGCTGGCGTGCGCAGAATCCTGTCGGCCGCGGCATCAACTGGAGCTGCGCGATGGAAGTTTCACTGCGAGCAATGAACTTACTTGCGGCGTTTGCTTTGTTCCTGCGCTCGCCGCAGCTGGATGAATTTGCGCTGAAGGAACAGCTTCAGATGTTCGATCAGCACGGCGCGCACATTCAGCGCAATCTGGAGTTCTCGCACATCGCCACCAGCAATCATTATTTGTGTGACGTCGCGGGCTTGCTCTGGTTGGGCGTGATGCTTCCGGAGTTGGAAGCTGCGAGCGAATGGCGCGAGTTTGGTTTGCGCGAACTGCTGGCCGAAATGAACAAGCAGATTTTGCCCGACGGCGCCGACTGGGAAGCTTCGACCGGATATCATCGGCTGAAGGCCGAAGTTTTTCTTTACTCGTTCGTCCTTTGTCATTTGAATGGGATTGATATTGAAGAGAAGTATTGGACGAAGCTGCGAGGGATGATTGAATACATGCGCGCGTATTTGCGGCCGGATGGGCGCGCGCCGCTGATTGGCGATTCTGATAACGGCCGCATTCTGGCCGTAGCAGATCGCGCGGCCGATGACCACGAGTATGTCATCGCTGCCGGCGCCACAGTTTTTCAGGATTCAAATCTCAAGATTCAAAATTCAAAATTGCCGGAAGAGGTTTTGTGGATTCTCGGTGAGCGAGGCGTCACGGATTTCGATCGTGTGCGCCCTTCCGTTGGACCGGCGTCGAGCGATTTCCCGAATGCCGGCGTTTACCTTTTGCGCGATGACGGTCTTTATTTGCTCTTTAATTGTAGCGACAGCGGAATGAACGGCCGAGGCTCGCATGGCCACAACGATGCTTTGAGCATTGAAGTCTCCGCTTGCGGAGTGCCTTTCATCATCGATCCGGGCAGTTACGTCTACACCGCAAACCTGCACGAGCGACATCTGTTTCGCTCGACGGCATATCATTCGACGGTGCAGGTGGATGGCGAAGAGCAGAACTCGATCGATGAGTCGGTGCCGTTTGTGATTGGCAATGAAGCGAAGCCTCGTGTTTTGAAGTGTGACTTAGGCGCGGATGTGGAAACCATCGTTGCCGAACACGAAGGCTATCAGCGCCTCTCATCGCCGGTAACGCATCGGCGAACGGTTCGGTTCGAGAAGACCAATCGGTACTGGACCATAGAAGATGAATTGATCGGCGAAGGAACTCATGACCTGGCGTTCCGCTTTCATGTCGCGCCGGGATTGGAGGTCAGGCCGGCTGCTGATCAAACTGTCAAACTCAAAGATCCAACTAGCGGCGCGCGACTGGTGATTAGGTGTCAGAAGCCCGACCGTCCGGGAGGGCAAGTGTCGCTATCGCAACCTGAATTGGAATCACAATTCTCGTCGACTGATTACGGCACGAAGGAAGAATCTGTTTCCGTGTGTTGGAAAACCAATACGACGCTGCCTTTCGCATTACGATTTCTGCTAATTCCAATTTGTGCGGGCGAAGATGGAGAGGGGCGACTGGCAGTCGTGTCAGTACCGGGAGCGATAGCGACCGGGTAAGCTTCAAAGTTCCCCCCTCTGGGAGAGGGCAGGGTGAGGTGCGAAGCTTAGCAGGTGTAACCTCTATGATTCTTACTCTCGCGCGAGGCAAAGCCTCGCGCGGTGAAAAATGAATAGGCTCGCTAGGCCCTCACCCTAACCCTCTCCCAAAGGGATTGGGAAACGGAGGAGCATAACGCTCAGGTAGAAAACTCATGTGTGGCATTTGTGGAGTCTGGGAATACGGAGCCGGTGCGGGACGCGTGGATACCGCGCTCGTGCGGCGCATGCGCGACGTGATGACGCATCGCGGTCCGGACGCCGTGGGCGAACTGATCTTCGACGAAGGTCGGGGCGGCTTTGGATTCCGACGTCTGTCGATTGTCGATCTTTCAACGGCCGGAAATCAGCCGATGCGTGGCTGCACCGATCGTGTCTGGCTGGTTTTCAATGGCGAGATTTACAACCACGCTAAGCTGCGTGCAGGCTTACAACAGCGCGGCCATAAATATTCATCGCAGACAGATTCCGAAACAATTCTTCATCTTTATGAAGAACGGGGTGTCGACTTTGTTAACGACATCGAAGGTGATTTCGCAATCGCGATTTGGGATGCTGATCGCGAACGACTCGTGCTCGCACGCGATCGCGCGGGCGTGAAGCCCCTCTACTTCCATCAGCAAAACGGTCGCTTCATGTTTGCTTCTGAAATTAAAGCCATCATCGAACATCCGTCGATCACCACGGACGTTAATGAAGAAGCGCTGTATCACTACCTCACGTTCCTGACGACGCCCGCGCCGCAGACGTTGTTCGCTGGAATTCAGAAGTTGCCCGCCGGTCACATGCTGGTGGTCGAGCGCAACGGCGAGGCGCGCAGTACTCAATACTGGGATGCTCTGCCCCCGGCTGAGTTGATTGATCGAAGCGAAACAGAACACGAGCAACGAATCCTCGAACTGCTGCGCGAATCGATCGAGAAGCGGATGATGGCCGACGTTCCGTTCGGAGTGTTCCTTTCCGGCGGAGTTGATTCATCTGCGAACGTTGCGCTGATGTCTGAGCTGATGACGCAGCCGGTGCGCACATTCACGGTTGGTTTTAGCGACGCGGAAGAACTGAACGAGCTTGATTCGGCGCGTGCGGTCGCGCAGAGGTTTCGCACCGATCATCACGAAGTCATCATCGGCCGCGACGAGATGCAACGGTTTCTTCCCGAGCTGGTCTTTCACCAGGATGAGCCGATTGCGGATCCCGTTTGCATCCCGCTCTATTATGTCGCGAAGCTCGCGCGCGAAACCGGCACGATTGTCGTGCAAGTGGGGGAAGGCTCAGACGAATTGTTTGGCGGCTACGATTGGTTTCGCTCGTACCTGCGCATTGAAGAACGGTTCTGGCGCCATGCCGCACGCGCGCCATTAGCCGCGCGACGCGCAGCCGCGGCGGTCGCGCAACCGATCGTCGAAAAGACTTTCAAGAAAAGAATGTCGAGCGAACTTCTGCGGCGGCTGGGCGCGAATGAATCTTTGTTTTGGGGCGGCGTCGCGGTCTTTGGCGAGACGATGAAAACCGATCTGCTGTCGGCGGAGATGCGGGCGCGCTCGAACGGCGTGAATACTCACGATATCGTAAAGCGTTACCTCGACACGATTGCGGCAGCGCGGCCTGATTCCGATTATGCTGCGCGGATGAGTTATCTCGAATTGAAGCTGCGCCTGCCCGAGTTGCTCCTAATGCGCGTCGACAAGCTCACCATGGCCACTTCAGTTGAAGCGCGCGTACCGTTTCTCGATCATGACTTGATCGAATACGCGATGGGACTGCGGCGCGAGCTCAAGGTAAAAGGCAAAACGGGCAAGCACATTTTGAAGCGTGCACTCGAATCGATTCTCCCGCACGATTTGCTGTACCAACCAAAACGCGGATTCGGCGCGCCGGTCCGCGAATGGTTTCGCGGACCTCGCGGTGAAGAACTAATCGACCGTCTTATGAACTCTCCGATTCGCGCGCGTAATTACTTCGACTACGATTACGTAGCGCGGTTGGTCGACGAACATCGGCGCGAGCAGCACGATTGGGGATTTCAATTGTGGGCGCTGTTGAACCTCAGCCTTTGGTATGAACGTTGGATTAAAGGCTGAGCAGGTGTATTAGCCGGCATGATACTTCGACGGCACGTTCCCTCGGCCCCACTGCAACACGCGCGCCATCCAAACTAACTCATCAAGAAAATCCTTGGCCCGCTTTTCAAAAGTCGGATCGAGTAGCTTGCCGCCCTCATCGAAAGTATTCTGCACCTTAGGAAAATTCAAATCCCGTGAACGTTACGGCCAGGCCCAACTCGCGAACCATCGGCACCAGCGATTCGATTACTCGCGTGCCTCCCCACGGCCCGGCTGAGACACCGACGAACGCGACGGCTTTGTGAATGTACTCGCGCAGTAGCAAGTCGAGCACGGCTTTCAACGTCCCCGGGTATCCGTGATTGTATTCGGGCGTGACGATCACCAGGCCGTCTGCATTCACAAGCGCGTCGCGCCATTCCGGGAAGCTTTCCTTAATCGCCTGGCCATAGTCGTGCCGCGGCAGATCGAAATCGGCAACGTCGAAAAGTCTCGTCACGATGTCGTCGCGCTTCATCATTTGATCGAAGAGCCAGCGCGCGGCGAGTTCGCTCTTGCGATCCTTGCGGTTGGTGCCAAGCAGCAGAGGAATGTTTAGTGCTGTCACGATTGTCTTAAGTCTGTCCGACGATTTCCAGTGTCTTACTTTGCGGTTTTCCTTTGCGGCTTTGCGCCTTTGCGTGAGCCGTCTTGCATTAAGAAGTAGATCTCACGCAAAGACGCCAAGGCGCAAAGTCAAAACAAGACACTACTCACTTTCCCCGATCCTGTCACGATTTGATGTGCTCTGCTAGTTTAGTGACACTGGAATCAATCTGCACCGCGAGTTACTGTATGGACCGAAGTGCCCTGAAATCGGATGAGCGATCAAATTCTGCAACCTGGCGGCGAAATTGAATCCGTCCCACTGATCTCAACTCCGCCTGTTCCAGCGGCCAGCTTTACCAGGCGTGTTGCTTTGACGTTCGCGACGCGCGTGACCATGGTCGTCGGAAGTTTCGGCGCGAGCATTGTAGTGGCGCGTTGGCTGAGCGCCCGCGGACTCGGAGAGTTGTCGGTAATCAACGTTACCATCAGCCTGGCGGTGCAAATCGCCAGCGTCGGATTGCCCTCGGCCATTGCCTATCACGTCTCAAAGAATCGCGAGGTTCGCCTCACTGCATCATGCAACGCGCTGCTTTTCGGAATTCTTGCCGGGATCGCGTCGTCCTTGATAGTCGTAGGTTTAGCTTTCGTTTCTCCCGGATTGTTTGGCAGCGTTTCACCGACACTGTTTGCGATCGCGGCGATTTCGATCCCGTTTACTTTGATGATGCTGCTTGGTTATCACGTGCTGCTGGCGCTGGAAAAGCCGGTGCTGTTTAATCTGCTGGACATAGCGGCGCCGTTGCTCATGCTCTTTAACGCGGTCCTGGTTCTGATCGTAATGCGCTCAGGATTGATCATGCTGGTGTCTTTCAATACCGCAGCCAATTGTCTGATCGGCTGCGCCGCAGTGGTAATCGTGGCGCGCAAGCTGTGGCCACAATCGGACAAGCTGCGTTGGCGGATCGATCCGAATCTCTTCCAGCGCATGCTCGGCACCGGCATCAAGTTTTACATTGCGATTGTGGCCGGCCTGATTATCGTTCGCGCGGACTTGTTAATCGTCAATCATTTTCGCGGGAAGGCTGAAGCCGGCGTTTACGCGGTCGCGTCACAGTTGGCAAATCTTTTGATGGTGTTACCCGCGGTGATCGTGACGATTCTATTTCCCAAGGTTGCCGCTTCCGATGACAAGCAAGGAATTCTGGCGATGCGCGTGACGCGGCACACTTCATTCTTGATGTTCATCATCTGCGCGGCCACGGTGCCGCTCGCATTTGCGTTGCCGGCGGTTTATGGAAATGCTTTCGGCGATTCCACGGTTCAATTATTAATTCTGCTGCCGGGGGTTTACTTTCTCAGCGTGCAATCGGTCCTGGCCCAACAGTTCATCGCGTTGGGCGTGCCCGCGACGATCTCGGTGTTTTGGATCCTGACGGCGGTGCTCAGCGTAACGCTTAATCTGATCCTGGTTCCGAAATTCGGCGCGCGTGCCGCGGCGGTTGATTCGACGATCAGCTACTTATTCATTTTTGTTCTCGTGGCGATTTATTCTTATCTGAGGACGGGCAACCGCCTGTGGGATGCGCTGGTTCCCAGCCGCGCTGAGTTTCGCGAACTGTTAAGTCCGAAGCGATGGCGGACACGTTTGGAAAAGGCTTAGCTGGCGCTGAAAAGAGTTCCCTCTCCCTGTGGGAGAGGGTTAGGGTGAGGGCTTACGGAAAAAGAGCCCCAAGAAAGCCTCTCTTTTCTTCATCGCTAAACCCTCTCCCCGGCCCTCTCCCAGCGGGAGAGGGAGTTTTTCAGCCGCCTGCTGGGCGGCCTGCTCGTTTAGCTATTCAAGTTCGCCAGTTGGCGAATCGAGTGGTTGATCGTTTTGGCGATCACTTCAGGCGTGAAGTTGTTTTGAATTCGATACCAACCGTTATCGGCCACCGTGTCCCACAATTCTTTCGAGGCGTACAGCTGCACCACAGCATCAGCGAAAGCTGAGGGCCCATCTGCAATCATCACGTCGACGCCGTGGGTTAGCCCGAAGCCTTCAGCGCCAATCGAGGTCGTCACCACCGGCAAGCCGTACGACATCGCTTCGCCGATCTTCCCTTTGATTCCGGCGCCAAAACGCAGCGGCGCGACGAATATCCGAGATCGTTCGAGAAAGCTTTCGATCACCGGCACGTAGCCAAGTACGGACACTTGCGGCGAGTTATAGCCGCGAATTTCGCCGGCCGGATCGTCGCCGATGATCTTCACCTTAAGGTTAGGCATAGCTTCATAAATTCGCGGGTAAATCTCCCGCACGAAATAGTGAACGGCGTCGGCGTTCGGCGTGTGGGCCATGTTGCCGACGAACAGCAAATCGCTTCTTTGTTCGAAACCCGGACCGCGATCATGAAGTTCGTGAATCGTGGGGACCACGTCGATTTGCGTTCCGGGAGACGCGGCTTGCATCAAGTGCTTGTCTTCAGTTGAAGCACACCAAACCAAATCACTTGCGCGGGCCAAACGCGATTCCAACTTTCGGTATCGTTCGGATGCTCTCAACGTTTCTTTGTTGCCGCTGATCCGGTATTCGCGCTCGAGCCTTTGAAAGTGAGTATCCACCGGATCGAATATGATTTTTGTGCCTGGCGCTGAGCGCCGAATGCGAGCGAGCATGGCCTCGCCAACACTCGGCCGGCTGAGAATTGCTGTGGTGAAATCTCTATTCTTAAGCAGACGGCGGTATTCGACTATGTCTCCCGTTTCGACGCCAATGTTCCAGAGAGCGTGCTCATATTCAATTGCCTGCGGTCGATTAAAGGGAAGGAAAACGACGTGACTCCACTCCGCCAGCGTTTTCAAAATCATGTACATGCGTAAGCTGCCGGCGTCGCGATCCGGACTCGGGATGCGCTCGTCACAAACGAGGATGGCCGGTCGATTTTCGTTTGCCTGTGCGTCGTATGGCGGATGAACATTTTGATGACTGGTCGACAAGACTGATCGACGCTTCAACAACGCCTTCGCAGTTGCGACCCACTGTTTTAAGGTTAGCTTCGTGGAAAGCGAAAGATTTTCCTGAAGAAAAGTTTTTAAGGATTGCAAGAGATGTGACCTTATGCTTTGAAGTCTCTGCGCTCTTCCTCGCGATCATACATTACCTTGAAGCGTTCACACGCCTAAGGCTGCGGGCGGATAGTGTGCCGGGCCTGTTTATAAATCGAAGCCGATGTTATTGCCGCTAGTTTTGATTGTATGTAACATTGGGCAGCATTGTGAGCCAGAAAATTCGAATCCTCGGACCCGTTCCACCGCCTTATGGCGGTGTTTCAGTTTATATAGATCGAATTCGCAAGCGACTGAGAAATGATGGCGTCAGAATCTGGTCCTATCCATTTAAGTCTGATCAGCAGATTGACACGACGTTCTTTCATCACAGGCGGCTCGGCATCGTTCCACTTGTCTTTCGAGATGGATATCGAGCGCGCGTGCTGGATGCCTCTCATTTTCATCTGGAACATCCGAATGCTCTTCTCGTGCCGGTTTGGTTGCTGCTCATACTTTTGTTCCGGATTGAATGGGTAAAAATGATTTTCGACGGCACGCTGCCTTCACGATATCAGGAGTTTAATAAGACCCAGAGTTTTCTTTTTCGACTCGCGATTCGTCGGGTTGCAGAGTTCGTTGTCGTTCACGAAGATCTGGCCAATTGGCTCCGCGACGAAATAAAAGTAGCGCAGCCGGTGACGATAATACCTTGCCTGATCGCGCCGCCTCCGGACGCGCAGCCGAAGCGCATGTCGCCCGAACTAAATGATGCGTTGGCCCGATATCTCTCTGCTGAAAAAAGGATCTGTTCGATCGGCGCGTTCGTGCCCACCTACGGATTTAAGGACGTGGCCCAAGCCGTCGAGGCCCTGCGGGTCGAAACTGGTTTTGATCTGGCGCTGCTCCTGGTAGCCGGCGGTTTTGCGCAGGATGATCGCTATCGTGAGGAAGTCCTGGGTGAACGCGATTGGATTACCGTGCTGGAAGATGTTAGCAACGACGACGTGTTTCCCATTTTGAAAAGCAGCGACGTATTCGTGCGCGGCAACGTTGAGGAAGGCTATGGGATTTCACGTGTCGAAGCGATCTGGTCCGGTCTGCCCGTGATAGCAACCAACGTTGGCGAAACGCGGGGAATGCTGACCTATGAATTCGGCGACATTGAATCCCTGAAAGAACAACTTCGGCGCGCGCTATTTCAGGAAGATCCGGACGACGTGCGAGAAGCGTCGGCTATATTTCATCAGGAAGCCGAACGAAACTTGGAGAATGTGAAGCGCTTGCTGGGGCTTACTAACGCGCGAATTATTTAATGGCCTTGATGCTGGCGGGTTTACTGAATAGCGAATCGGCAATCGGC
The DNA here is from genome assembly GCA_035577445.1 of Pyrinomonadaceae bacterium. GTDB lineage: Bacteria > Acidobacteriota > Blastocatellia > Pyrinomonadales > Pyrinomonadaceae > UBA11740. The sequence goes on along the minus strand of DATLVM010000493.1, from coordinate 24,239 downwards.
TTATTGTATTCAACTGTGTCGTACGCGATGCGGCTTGTCTGGGTGCCGTTACGGTAATGATCAACGATGAAGGGGACGGTGATGCCGTCGATCGTGATGTGCTTGTGAAAGCGATCCTCTTCCTTCAGGTCTTCCATCTCTTCCGTATCGCGGTTCTTTTGTTTCCGCGGATAAAGAATCTTTGCCGGCACGCCGTCATCGGCGGAAAACTCGTAATCGATCCAGAAACCATCCGGATAAGTCAGCCGCACAGTTTCATTGCGTCGGCCCACAATCCCGGCTTCGCGCCGGCCCATATATTTCAGAGTCGCTCCTTGTGATCGCCACCAACCGCGCAGAATGTTTTCCAGGCTGGTGCGCATGGCGATACGAAAGTCTTCCACCTGGCCCGGCGTCTGATCCTTCAAGGTGAGCGCCGCACCATCATAAATCCAACCGCCATCACGAAAATTCGTCTGAATAATTTTCGCGCCGCCGCCGCTGAATTCGGTGCGCTCTTTGTCGGGATAGGCTATGTAGTCGACGAACTTCACCGGAATCTGCGACACGCCTTCGTGGTAATCGGTGAACAGGCCGCGACCGATCAACGTCTTAACTTGCAGGTAGCGGTCGCCGCCTACGACTTGAAGCGCGCGTTGAATCACTTGCTCGGCTTTGTCGTCGTTAGTTGCGCCCGGTTTGTCTGTTTGCGCGAGGCAAGGTGATGCGAACAGAAGGACAATGGTCGCGAGTTTAGTAAGGAATAGGGGCCTCATGATTCTCACTGGCAGATTGTGCCACATAAAAAGAAAGAGCCTCAATGTCGCGAGGCTCTCTCCTGGATTGATATCGAGGCGGGCTTTAATTCTCAATGATCTCGGGACTCTCCGACATCTTTGCGACGATCTCACCATCTTCAACGTCGACGGCAAATCTTGAACCAGACTTCCACATCATGGTGATCGGCAGCTTGACGTGCTCGTCGATATAACGCTTTAGGAAGCGCGCGCCGTATTGCATGCTGTAACCTTTTTCGGTTATCAGGTCGAGGGCGTGGGGCGTCACCTCATAAGACTTGCCCTGACGCTTCATTTGCCGGTTCGTCTTGTCGAGATAGAGCTGCGCAATCTGTCGGACTTCGTCCATCGTCAACGGCGAGAAGACGACTATCTCGTCAATGCGGTTGCGGAACTCAGGCGAGAAACGCTGTTCAGCCGCCTTGAGCACTTCGTTCTTGATGGCGCGGAAATCTGCAGCGGTCTTGGTGCCAAAACCGAGCGGCTTCTCGAACTTCTTGAAATTGTCCGAACCCAGGTTCGACGTCATGATCACAATCGCGTCCGACAAATAAACGCGGCGGCCACGACCGTCCGTCAACCAACCTTCATCAAATCCTTGCAGGAACAAATTCATCAAGTACGGCGAAGCCTTCTCAACTTCGTCGAGCAGCAAAACCGTGTAAGGGTTCTCGCGCAACTGCTCAGTCAGAATGCCGCCGCGTTCGGACCCGACGATCCCGCGCGGCATGCCGATGAGCTTCTCAACGCCGACAGTGCCATCGCTGTATTCCGACATGTCGATGCGCACCATTTTGTGATCATCACCAAACATGAATTCGGCCACGGCCTTCGCCAGTTCAGTTTTGCCTACGCCAGTCGGACCCAGGAAAAGCAGCACGCCGTCAGGCTTATAGTGCGATTCTTTGAGTGGACCCTTGTTCAAGCGGAGCCTTTGCGCGACCGCTTTGATCGCTTCTTTTTGGCCGATGACACGTTGCGACAGTTGCACTTCGGTAAGCGCGAATCGATCGCTCGTGTCGCGAAAGATCATGTCGCGGGGAATCCGCGACTCTTGCGAGATCACGTCGATGACGTGCTCAGGCTTGACGACCATGCCGGCGGGTTCGTTGATTTCAACCTTAACCGCGGCAGTGTCGAGCCACCCAATCGCCTTATCAGGCAGGTGTAGGTTGCGAATGTACTTCGGCGCCATTTCGAGTGCCGTGTTAATAGCTTCATCCGAAATTTGCACCGAGTAGTTGCGCTCGAGTCGCGGTCGCAGACCGAGGAGAATCTCGCGCGTCTCGCCAATCGTTGGTTCGTCAACTTTCACCAAACGGAAGCGACGCGCCAGCGCCTCATCCTCGCCGATATACTCTTTGTATTCGGACAGCGTGGTCGCGCCGATGATGCGAAGTTCGCCTTTCGCCAGCGCCGACTTGAACATGTTCGCCGCGTCCGAAGAAGTGCCGAGCGCTGCGCCCGCGCCGATGATTGTGTGTGCCTCGTCGATGAAGAGAATCAGATTGTCGCGTTCTTTGACTTCGTCAATGATGCCTTTGATGCGTTCCTCGAACATGCCACGCAACATCGTGCCGGCCACAATGCCGCCCATCTGAAGTTGCACCACGTGCGAATTGCGCAAGCGCGCCGGAACCTTGTGAGGCTCGAGTTCGATCATACGCGCCAGGCCTTCAATCACGGCAGTCTTACCCACGCCCGGCTCGCCCACCAGCATCGGCGAGTTGGCCCGCTCGCGGTGACAGAGGATTTCGATGATCTGCTGGATCTCTTTTTCGCGGCCGATGGTCGGCGCAATCTTGTCCGCGCGCGCCATCCGGTTTAGCGATACACCGAAATGCTTCAGGTACGGCGGCAGCTCGAACTTCTTGCGATACTGCTCTTCCTTCTGATCGCGTTCGTTAACATCCGCGCGCACTTGTTGCGCGACCACTTCAGGGTTCGCTCCGAGGCCGCGCAGCATGTCTATGAACAAACTGTCGGGCTTCGACAAGGCGTCGAAAATGTCAGTTGCTTCGATCGCCTTGCGACCACGTGATCGCGCGCGCTCCAACGCTCGTTTGAATAGTTCAGTCGTATCGGGAGCAATGCGAAAGCCTTTGCCCACATGCTGCCGGCCGCTGTCCAGGCGATTCTCAATAGCCCGCGCGACCGTCAACGGATCCAGCGCGAGGTTGCGCATCGTCGTGTTGAATAGATCAGGCTCTTCCTTCGAGAGGCCGCTAATAATGTGCTCGACCGCGACGTAATTCTGATCGCGGCGCTTCGACTCGTTCATGGCGTTTTGCAGGACCCTTTGCCCGCTTTCGCCAAATTTGTCTTTGTATGCTTCCAAATCGGCCATCGCTTTTTAATAGCTAACCAATAATTCGTGCGCGCGTCCTGATTGCGTTGGCAATTCTGTTACGCGCGAATCACTTAGATGTTCAGAGCATATGCGCCGTTGCGTTTTGGTGCAACAACAATCTGCCGAACAAAAATTAAGCAATTCGCTTGCCAGCGGAGCGTTGATCGCGCCGCGCTACCATTCGAATTGACCTAAGCAGCAACCGCCCGCGGCTCGGTCGAGAATTGCATTTCTCCGTTTCGGGCTGACACGACGATGTTTTGTCCCGGCAGCACCTCACCGCGCAAAAGTTTCATCGCCAGCGGATTTTGAATCAAAGTTTGGATTGCCCGCTTCAATGGACGCGCGCCAAAATTAGGATCGTACCCCTCGCGCGCCAACAACTCGCGCGCTGAATCTTCCAACGCGAGCGAAATGTTCCGCTCGTGCAGCATCGCGCGCAGCCGCTCAAGCTGCACGTCGATGATCTTCGTAATCTGCTCCCGCGACAAACGATGAAAGATCACGATGTCGTCAATCCGATTCAGGAACTCAGGCTTGAAATGCTCATGCAGGACTTGCGTAACAGCTTCGCGCACTTGCTTATCGTCGTCTTCTTCCTGAATCTCGCGCGAGCCGAGATTCGACGTCATGATCAAAACTGTGTTCTTGAAATGAACTGTGCGTCCCTTCGAATCAGTCAGTCGCCCATCGTCCAGAATTTGCAGTAACACATTGAATACATCCGGATGCGCCTTCTCGATTTCGTCGAACAGGATGACCGCGTAGGGCCGACGGCGAACAGCTTCGGTTAATTGGCCGCCTTCCTCGTATCCGATATATCCCGGCGGCGCTCCGATCATGCGCGCCACGGCATGCTTCTCCATGTACTCCGACATGTCGAGGCGCACCATCGCTCGCTCATCGTCGAACATGAATTCTGCCAGCGCTCGCGCCGTCTCAGTCTTGCCGACGCCGGTAGGCCCGAGAAAGATGAACGAGCCAATCGGTCGATTAGGATCTTGAAGTCCGGCGCGCGCTCGTCGCACGGCGTTCGCGACGGCTTCCAGCGCTTCGTCCTGACCAATGACGCGTTGGCCCAGCCGCTCTTCCATCGTAAGCAGCTTCTGCATTTCTCCTTCGAGCATCTTCGACACCGGAACGCCGGTCCATTTCGCAACGACCTGCGCCACGTCCTCTTCGTCGACCTCTTCCTTCAGCGTCACGCCGTCCTCCTGGACCTTTTCCAGCTTCTCTTGTTCGACCTCGAGTTTTTGTTGCAGTTCAGGAATCTGTCCGTATTGAATCTCGGAAGCACGGCCCAGATCGCCGGCGTTGCGCGCCTGATCAAGCTGAAGTTTCAGTTGTTCGAGCTCAGCTTTCGCGGTGCGGATGTGCTCGATGACTTCTTTTTCGGATTGCCACTTGGCCTTCATGCCGGAAGATTTCTCTTTGAGATCAGCGATCCGCGTTTCGATCTCTTTAAGCCGTGCTTTCGATCGATCATCTTCTTCGCGTTGCAACGCCTGACGCTCAATTTCGAGCTGCATGATCTCGCGCTCAACTTCATCAATCTCTTGCGGCAACGAATCAATTTCGATCCTCAGGCGCGAAGCTGCTTCGTCAATCAAATCGATGGCCTTGTCCGGCAGAAATCGATCTGTGATGTAGCGATTTGAGAGCGTGGCGGCGGCCACAATCGCTGAGTCCTTGATGCGCACGCCGTGGTGCACCTCATAGCGTTCTTTCAGGCCGCGCAGAATCGCGATCGTGTCTTCGACGGTTGGTTCGCCGACGTAAATCTGTTGAAAACGGCGTTCCAGGGCCGCGTCCTTCTCAATATATTTCTTGTATTCGTTCAGCGTAGTCGCGCCGACGCAGCGCAGCTCGCCGCGCGCCAAGGCCGGCTTTAACATGTTCGAAGCGTCAATCGCACCTTCCGCCGCACCCGCGCCAACCAAGGTGTGCAGCTCATCAATGAACAGAATGATCTGCCCTTGAGAGTTCTCGATCTCTTTCAGCACCGCCTTGAGTCGATCTTCGAATTCGCCGCGGTATTTTGCGCCGGCCAACATCGAACCGAGATCGAGGCCCACGAGCCGTTTGTTTCGCAGCGTCTCAGGCACATCGCCGGAGACGATTCGCTGGGCCAGGCCTTCGACGATTGCGGTCTTGCCGACGCCCGGTTCGCCAATCAGCACGGGGTTGTTCTTGGTGCGTCGTGAGAGAACTTGAATCGTGCGCCGAATTTCGTCGTCGCGCCCGATGACTGGATCAAGTTTGCCTTGCCGCGCCAGGTCAGTTAGATCGCGCGCGTACTTCGAGAGCGCCTGGTAGTTCTGCTCGGCATTTTGATCCGTAATGCGTGCACCGCCGCGGGTCTGCTCGATCGCCTTCAGTAAGTCATCGCCGCTGACTCCATGCTGGCGAAGAATCTTTCCTGCCTGGCCATCTTTCTCATCGACAATTGCGAGCAGAAGATGTTCGGTGGAGATGAACTCATCCTTCATCTTCTCGGCGCGCTTCTGCGCCGCTGTGAAAATCTGCGAGAGCCGTGGACTAAAATACTGTTGGCCGCCCTGCACCCGGGGGAAGCGCGCGACTGCGGCTTCGGCATCGTTCTTGATTACCTGAACATTGGCGCCGAGCTTACCGAGCAGCGGTCGAATAATTCCTTCCGGCTGATCGAGCATGACGCAGAGAACGTGTTCCGGCTCGACCTGCTGATTCTGATTCCGCTCAGCGAGCTCGATCGCCGACTGAATTGCTTCCTGTCCGCGCAATGTGAACTTATCTAAACGCATAACAAAGGATTACCGTCTCCCTAAACATTCTACGATTCTGTTCAGCTCATGTCTGCAAATCATGATTAGAAAAATAAAGGGGCGACTGGCGGCCGCGCCGTCGCCCCATCTCCGAATTCCGCTTAAGGGTTAGGCCTTCGCTGACTTTGAAGTCTCGGCCTGTGCCTCGATCGTCTTTGGCTCAGCGCCATTGGTTTTGATCTCGATGCGGCGTGCTCTTGTTTCTTCCCGCTTCGGCAGCGTGACGCGCAGAACGCCATTCGTGTATTCGGCAACCGCGCCTTCGGCAGTGACCGTGTTCGGCAAGGTGAATGACCGCGTGAAACTGCCGTAGGCTCGCTCGACACGGTGATAGTTATCAGTCTCGTCCTTCTTCTCGAAGTGACGTTCGCCGCGCAGAGTGATGACGTTGTTCTCGACTGAGAGATCAAAGTCCTCACGCTTCATCCCGGGTAATTCTGCCTCGAGGACAATGTGATCTTTGTTCTCGTAGATGTCCACGCTCGGGCTCCATGAGCCGCGCGCAATGCCTTCCTCATCAAAGCCACGCGCCATATTGCCGGTGAACAATCGATTTACTTCTTCCTGAAGACTTCGCAGATCGCGAAAAGGGTCGTAACGAACAATGCTCATAATTTTGAAATCCTCCTGTCCTTGTCTATGAACTCAGGCATTTGATTGGCGCGTCAACCGACGCGTTGCTGCCTGAGCCCGATGGCATAATAAATACTGAGTGTATCCTTGTCAAGTCCGCGCGCGCAGCGGAAACGCTCAAGAAAATCGGGGCGATTTTTGGCTTGGAGGAAAATCGGAGGCTTAGTGGAGACCAAAGAAGCGCTTGATTGAGGCGAGCAATCCTTCGGTTTCGTGGAGGCTGGTTTGGGCAGCGCGTTCAGATCCTCTGGCAAGATCAGCCTGCCGCTCGGCGATGGTCAGACTGATCGACTCGGCCAAACTTGGATTAGTATCGAAGAGGTGCTTCATTGCGGCGTGGCCAATCTCAAGGACTTCCGTCTCTTCCATCGCGACGACACTAGCGGTGCGCGGCTCGCCGGTGAAGAGCGCCATCTCGCCAAAGAAATTTCCTTCAGTCAGCTCAGCGACTTTTCGCGGACCTGCGCGATCCGAAACTTGAACCGCAACTTTGCCGCTGTGCACCACGAACATTGATGAGCCTTCCTCACCAGCCCGAATCAGAGTCTCGCCGGGCGCGAACACATGCGTAACCGTGGCGTCGGCGAGCTGACGCAACTCATCGTTAGAGAGCGGCGCAAAAACATCGACGGCCGAAAGACGATCGGCTATCTCATTGCCGGGAGTTACCGCGCGCGGAGCGCTTCGTTCGAGGTACAGCGTGCGGGTTGGGAATGCGAAGGTCAATCCGCTGCGCCTTAGTGTGTACCACACACGCTGTCTGACAAGTGCGTCCGTGTCGTTGTATTTCGCATAATCATCCAACCAATACTTAATTTCCCAATCGATCGAAGATTCACCCAGCCCGCGAATGCGCACGATGGGCGTGATTTTGTCTGAGACGTTATCTGCGTCGCGAACTGCTTCACGGACGACATGAATCGTCTTGGCCGGAGAGTCAGTGTAGATCGTGCTGAAGTTCACGATCCGCGCATTGAGATTGTCGCGCGGGGCAACTTCGATCGCTTCCTTGGCAGCCGTGCTGTTCGCCACGAGCACAATATGATTTTGAAATGTGCGGATTTTGATCGCGCGCCAGGTGATGCTTTCAACCACGCCGGTGTGCTTCTGCTGTCCCACCACGATCACGTCGCCGACCTGAAACGGCCGATCAGCGTGCAGCGAGATGCCGGCGAAAAAGTTTCCCAACGTGTCCTGGAGTGCGAGACCGATAATGACGCCGAAGATGGCTGAGGTCGTGAAGAGCGCGCCGAGGTCATAGTCCGGATAGACGTACTTGAAGGTCAGAACAAAAAGAACAGTAAAGGCCAGGAGCGTGAAGATATTTCGCACCAACGTGGGGGCTTCATAGCGACGCCGGAACCGGAGGACGAAATCGAAAAGCCCAGCATTAACCAGGCGCGCAGCCAGATATCCCAGCAACGCCGTCAAAACAAGAATCGGCACCCTTCGCCAGTTTGCGTGCTCTCCCTTTGGAAGCTCGAAACCGACGTATGAGAGATAGAAATAGAGGCCAAGTCCGACGACGATCGTCGCCAGGGCGAAGATGATTACGCGGTTGCTGCGGCTAGTTTGGTTAACAGCCATTCACGCGAGACTTACTCAAGCTCAAATGCTGCGAACGCCGTACTTTTATCATCAATTGCGCGCCTTGGCGAGCAGATCTCGCGGCACGCATCTCAACGACGAAATAGATTTGGGAAAAGGCTGGAGAGCACGACGAGAATTGAAAGCGCAGAGACAACGACCGTCGTTAGCCCCGCGGCGGCGTTGTAGATCGGACCATTCACTTGCGGTCCCATCAACTCGCGGTCGTTTACCAGCTTCAGTACTGCGATCAAAATCACCGGCAAGAGCACGCCATTAATTACCTGGGTGACGAGCAGGATATTGATCAGCGATAAGCCCGGCGTCATCGCGATCACCGCGCCGAGCACCACGAGAAAGGTAAATACTCCAAGAAAGATCGGCGCCTCACGGAAGCTGCTCGAAACGCCCTTCTCAAAACCGAAGGCTTCGCTGATTGAATACGCGGTCGCCAAAGGCAGAACGCCGGCGGCCAGCATCGAAGCTCCAAATAATCCAACCGCAAAAAGAATTTCGGCGTAGGGCCCCGCCAAAGGACGGAGAGCGCGGGCGGCCTGATCCGCGGTTTCAATGTGTTCGCCGTGCGCGTTGAGGGTCGCGGCCGTCGACACGACGATGAAGAACACAATCAGAATCGCTAAGACAGTTCCCACCCACACATCTATTTTCGTGAAGCGATAGTTTTCCAGGCGCACGCCTTTTTCGACTACAGATGATTGAATGAACACCTGCATGTAAGGCGAGATCGTCGTACCTACGACAGCAACCAGGCTGAACAGAAACACAGGATTCAATTCGAAGTGCGGATGAACGATCTCTTTCGCGACTGTCAGCCACGGCGGATGGGCCATGAAAGCTGCCACCACATATGCGAAGAACACGAGCGACATCGCCAGAAACACTCGCTCTACCCGTTGGTAGGTTCCTTTGACGACCAGCCACCAAATCGCGATCGCCGCGATCGGAACTGAAGCGAAGCGCGGGATGCCGACTACTTCCATCGCCGCGGCAATGCCGACGAATTCCGAAATCGTGACGCCGCCGTTTGCGACCAGTAACGCCAGCATCACTACCGCGGTCCAGCGCACTCCAAAGTTTTCGCGGATGAGATCTGAAAGGCCTTTGCCGGTGACGGCGCCCATGCGCGCGCACATTTCCTGCACGATGCCGAGGCTGATGGTGAGCGGAATAAGAAGCCAGAGAAATTGATAACCGTAATCCGCGCCGACTGAGGCGAAAGTAGCGATGCCGCCGGCGTCATTGCCGGCGGCGGCGGTGATTACTCCGGGACCGATGATCGCGAAATAGACGAACACGCGCGGCCGTCGCGCGACGGTCCGTCGCACGCCCCGCGCCCCGCGCCGTAAAAGACGGCGACCCGCGCCTTGCGCGTCTGTTCGATTTGGATCCACTTGGAGGGTCCTCAGCCATTCTCGGTTCCCTACTTGCGACCTGCGATCGCGTCAATTCAAATACTTAGACGCCTGAAATGTTCGGCTAGTGACAGGCGACCGTTCGACAGAAGCTCTGGACGCCACTCCCTCTCCCCGAGGGAGAGGGCTGGGGTGAGGGAGCGAAGCTTTAGCGGCACAATAAAGAAATAAAAACATTCTTTTTGTTTTTCTCGCTATGCCCTCACCCTAACCCTCTCCCAGAGGGAGAGGGAAGGCAGCGAATTCAACCCAGCAGGCGCGGCACTCGCTGGCGCCAACCCTTCGGCAAGAGAATCTCGATGGCGTCATCGACTGTGACGATTCCAAGAATCTCGCCGGCGTCATCAACCACCGGCAGCGCGAGCAAATTGTATTCAGCGATTTTCTGCGCGACTTCATCAGCTTCGTCATTAACGTGAGCAACTTGAATCTCGGTGCGCATCACGCGCTCGAGCGGCGCCGACGGATCAGCGAGAATCAAGCTGCGCAGAGCGATCACGCCAGTGAGGGCCCACGAATCCTCGCTCGGGACGACGTACAAGTAGTAGATCATGTTCGGCGTTTCCGCCATTTCGCGCAAACGCGCCAGAGCCTCGCCGACGGTCAAATCGCGCGGCAGCGTGACGAATTCAGTGGTCATCAATCCGCCGGCAGTATCGTCTGCGTAAGTCAGCAGCTCGGCGACTTCGGATTGCTCTTCGTCTTCCATGCGGTTGAGCAAGTCTTCCGCTTTATCTTCAGGAAGATCTCCGAGCACATCCGCGGCTTCGTCGGGCGACATGCGTTCGAGAATGTCCGCCGCGCGCTCTTCGTCCATGTCGGCAAGAATCTGCGCCTGACGTGCGGCCGCCATCTCTTCCAAAGTCTCCGCCGCCGTTTCATCGTCGAGTGACTCGACGATCTCAGCGCCGTGCTGATACGAAAAAGCCTCCGCGAGGCGGGCGATTTCAACCGGATGCAACCGCGCGAGTTTGCCGCGCGATGATTTCAATTGGACCGTCGCAGCGTCAGTCGCGAGATATCCGACGTCGGCCCAATCGATCACTTCGACGGCACGACCGCTGCGCATGAATGAAGGCGCAAGCCGGCGCCACAATCCGATCAAGCTCACGTCCGCGCCGGTTACGCGCCATTCGTTCGCGGCTTCGATGATCTGAACATCGTTGACGCGCACGACGCGCTTACCATCGACGTCGATCAACTGCTTGTCGAGCACATCGCGAGCGAGCAGCACTTCACCTTCGCGTCGCGTGAACGGCCGTAAATCGAGAATATCTGAAGTCAGTCGAACGCCGTCTTCGGCGAAATGCGCGATGCGCCAGCGCGGCATAAAGAAGTCCCGGCGACGATAGCGCGCGACGAATCCGGCGACCGGCGGATGGTCTTCTTCGCCCAGACGCACGATCACGTCCTTGAGCGATGCGACACGCTCGCCATCAAGGTCGAGGATGGGCCGACCCAACACTTGCGACAGGTAGAGCATTGTTTGTTTTCGCTGATTGCGACTCCAAATAATAACACGCGACGTGGCACAGACTTCAGTCTGTGTTTGACTGATTCCCGGGCGAGCAGCGAGCGATCAACCGAGTCTTCCGCTAAAAAATTCATTGAATACACAGACTGAAGTCTGTGCCACTACTGAGGCGGAGGCTTGCGAAAGTTGTAGCGCAGCAACACGCGCATCGGGACGGCCTTCTCGTTCTGCAGCGCAGGAAAAAAGTGCATCTGCTTCACGGTGTCGATCACGGACTGATCCAAACCGTAACCGGCCCAGCGCGCAATCTGAACACGGCCGACCTCACCGCGCGAATCCACATCAACGAGGACATCGACGACGGCTTCAACTTCGGCGATGGCGGCAGACTCGGGATAAGGCGGCTTAATGCGTCGATAGGGCCGCGGCTCGCGCGTATCTCTTGGCGAATCGATCGTGTTGTCAGACATTCCGAGGATGATCGGCGGAGGAGACTCAACTGCTTCGGCGCGTTCTACGGCTTCATCTTTCAGCGTGCGGCGAATTGCGATCTGATAACGTTGACGCGTGTCAGACGACGATAGAGTTTGCAGCAAAGCTTGTTCGGACTCTTCTGGATTGTTACGACGCTCGAGCGGTCGCTCCCACAAAATTAAACGACCGGTGCGCGCGCTCACGAGAAAGACTGATGCGAATGATTCGAAGTAAGCCGCGCCGGTCGAAGGCGACCGCCTTACCGTTTGCGCGTCGCCGATGAAATAAACGTCCGCACCAATAGCGGCGCCGATATCGCGCGCGTCGTCGGTGGATAAATTCAATGAGCCGTCATAACCGGCGCCCGCCGCTGCTGATTGGGCGAGATCAGAATCGACCAGCGCACAGTCGTTGTTTGAACCTTTCAGAACCGATTTGCGGATTGTGTCCGCGGCTCGCGCACCCGTGGCCGTCGAGCCGAAGTTGAGAACCGCTATTCGAATGGGAGTCGTCTGGCCATTAGTTTCAATAGACGAGAAGCACAGAATGACGCAAGTCGTCAGGGAAAGGATGAGCCGTTGTCGATTGAACAAGCTTGAGAGCACGCGGCTGATCTTTATCTCGTCACACGACTGCCGAACGTTCGTGCGAGGTACCGTGATAGAGCCGATAAACTTCATCCTTGACCTCGGCGGGGAAACAGACTCGGTGCAGTTCGTATCCTTCAGCCAATCCGCGCACGGCCTGACTGACTTCGCTGATTTCGCGGACGTGAGGATGCGCATAACCATCTTCGACATAAATGCGTGTGCGGGGCTCGATGCCGCCAGTCGTGTAATAGCCGTAGTACGGAAGATCGCTGGCGCGGTCTTCGATGAAATAGTACTCGGCCGGAAATCCTGCGCGCTCGACGACGCTGCGCGCCGCGTTCAGAAAATCATCTCGCTCATTTATCGGCATGTCGAGATCGATTGCCTTAAACAATCGCCGGTTCACGAAACGCTCACTCAAGTCACTCAACGTTTCATCTTCCGATTGCTGCCACTGCTTCATGTGAAAGATCACGTCTGAATCATCCAGGCTCAGGTGTTCGCCGATGGTTAGTTGTTTTCTTCTGAGGAGTTTTTCAAAGGCGCTGTCACGCGTGCACCAAACGTCAACGCCGGACGCGACTAATGCCAGCGCGCGACGCACAGCCGATCGCAGGACTGCTTCCGCGGATCTTAGCGTGCGATGAAAATAAACCTGTCGAAACATGTAGTACCGCGCCTGCAAATATTCTTCGACGGCGTACACGCCACGCGCGGCGATGTAGATTCGATCAGCTTCCTCATCGATCTGAATGGCGTTAATGATCCATTCAAGGTCGTACATTCCGTATTTGGCGCCCGTCATTAATGAATCGCGCAAAAGATAATCCATGCGATCGACGTCGAGTTGTGAAGATACCAGTTGCGCGAGCGCCGCCGGCTTGAACTTGCCATCGATGACTGAAGCAATACGTTGTGGTAAGTCAGAAGAGAAACCTTTGAGCACCGCATTCAGATTGGTCTCCGCGGAAGTTACTGCGGCCACCGTCATCTGCTCATGATGCACGCCGAGAACTTTCTCCATCGCGTGTGAAAAAGGCCCATGGCCCACGTCGTGTAGCAGCGCCGCGGCTCGCACTGTCGCGCGTTCTTCTTCGTCGATCGAATGACGATCTTCGAGTTGCTTGAGAATGCGCGTCATCAGGTGCATCGCACCCAGGCTGTGAGTGAACCGCGAGTGCTCAGCGCCCTGGTAAGTGTAGAGTCCGAGTCCGAGTTGTTTGATGCGCCGCAGTCTTTGAAACTCCGGCGTATCGATCAATCGGATCATCAACCGACCTTCGGTCGTGTCTTCGCGCAGCGGGATGATGTTGTGAACAGGATCGCGGTAGATGCGTTGAGGCAATTTCGTTGGACCTGCCAGATGATCGCGCCGCAGTCTATCACACGACGTGACGAAGCTTAGTCGGCGAAGCTGGGAAGGATTTCCCTGATGTCACAAAGCTGTGACCCGTTAGGCTTTACGGATTTTCGGAGTAAAACCGAATTTTCGGATTTCGGAGATGTGAAAAACTTGGCCAAACCGACTCTTTTCCGCCTCGGAACGTGCGAACCGCTTATGGCATCGCCATTGCTTAAAGCCGATACAGAATTGATGTCTTCGGGTCTAAGAAAATGAGCAAAGTTCGGTTTCCTCGGAAATCAGCTTCCCCCCGAAGCAGGAATCATTAAAAAAAGGCCAGCTAGTCCCCAGCTGCTGTTGAGGATAGTTGGCCATTCGATTGAATGCAGAAAGATTTTCTCGCTCGACCTGATCGAGCGATAAATTAAGAAAGGACAGAGATGATGAGAAAACTCTTTATGTTCGTCTTGGCGGGATGCCTGGCATTGTTTGCCGTTGGTGTTTCCGCCCAGACGCTCACAACGGGGTCGCTCGAAGGCACGGTCACTGACTCCAGTGGCGCAGCCGTTCCCGGCGTGACGATTACAGCTACGCGCACAGGCGGATCCCCCAAGACGGCTACGTCAAACAACGAAGGCCGATACGCTTTTCCGCAACTCGAACCGGGCAAGTACAAAGTCACGGTCGAGGCCACGAAAGGTTTCGGAAAATTCGAAGATTCGGTTGACGTTAGCCTTGGCCGGACCTCGGATTTTACAGTTCAACTTGCGCCTGCTGGCGCTACGGCAACGGTCAACGTTACGGCAGGCGCAGGCGCTGCGCTGGACGTGACTGCTAACACAACCGGTACGAACGTATCGACTGAGCAGTTCTCGAACTTCCCGACTCAGCGCACGGTGCAATCGCTTTACACCATCGCGCCGACGGTGTCTCGTTCGGGTCTGCGCGACTCTTCAGGTCGTGACCGCGATCCTTCGGTCGGCGGTTCCTCGGGTCCGGAGAACAACTACATCCTCGACGGTGTAGGCGTTTCGGATCCGGCTTTCGGCGGATCAGGTGGAAACCTGCCGTTCGAATTCGTTCAGGAGATTGAAATCAAGACCGGCGCCTATGGCGCTGAGTACGGCAAGTCCACCGGCGGTATCTTCAACGTCATCACCAAGAGCGGTACGAATGATATCCGCGGTGATGCATTTGGCTACTTCACCACCAAGGGTTTGGTGCGTGACGTTAAGACCGACGCCATTCCCCGTACCGGTTCTGCGCCAAATGGTTTTTCCGAAATCGACGCTGGAATCGACATCGGCGGACCGATCAAGAAGGACAAGCTTTACTTCTTTGGCGCGTTCAATCCGCAACGTCGTCAGAACTATTTCCTGACCCAGACCTTCCATAATGACGTGCATAACAAAGTAACGACGCCGTTCTACTCTGGAAAGATCACCTGGCAGGTAAACCAGAACAACGTGTTCAATTTTTCTACCTTCGGTGATTTCACCAAGCAGGAAGGCTTCTTGTTCGGCGGATCCGGCTTCGGCGCCAACCCCAGCAGCTTCCGCGGTGAAATTCAGACCGGTGGAACCAACTATGCGGGCCGCTTGAATTCGACCATCACTCCGAACTGGATTGGTGAGTTTTCTGCCGGCTTGCACTTCCAACGCGCCAACACCATTCCTGATGCGAGTGTCGCAAATACGGAACTGATTACCGACAACTTTGCGGTTCTCTCTGCCGGTGGCGCTGTTCTGCCCGACGTTGAGTCTTCGACCACGGCGAGCAACACCTTGCGTAACGCATTCGTGAATGGCACGGGCGGCTCAATTCAGCGCAACTTCGTTCGCCAGGGCTTTGGTCTGGTCACCGAACAGGATCGCAATCGCTATGAAGCGGCGGCCCGCCTGCAGAACGTCTGGGGCAAGAACACGATCAAGTATGGTGTTGAGCTTACCCAGAACCGTTACCGCATCGATACGCACTCGACTGGTCCGACCCGAAATTACGGCGCACCACTCAGCGGTATCTTCAACGGCATGCGCATTACTAATGGTTGGGGAGTCTGCCAGGGCAATACGGGCACTAAGGTGATCACGTGCCCGAGTTCGACGTTCACCACGCGCGCGGCGCAGATCATTGGCGCCGGCGAATTTGGTACCCAGTACACCTCGGCGGTCACCGGTACACTCAACGACGTGAACGTCACCAATCCTATTCTCATTCTGAGCACGGTCAGCGTGCGTGACTTCCGTCTGACGACGCACGGTGAGTTCTCGAAAACGAACACCGAGAGCTTCTACATTCAGGATGACTACAAACTTACGAAGGACATCCAGCTGAACCTCGGCCTCCGTTGGGATTACCAGCAGAGCAATGCGTCGCAAACTTCGTACTTCAAGCTGAATAATTTCCACGACAACATGCAGCCGCGTCTCGGCATTATCTGGGACTTCACGCATGAAGGTCGCGGAAAGATCTTCGCGAACTATGCGAAGTTCGTGGAAACGCCGCTGCCGCTCGATCTGAACGTTCGCGCGGGTGGTGATTCACAGCAGATCGACTTCAACATTCGCGTGAGCCGTCTGAATGCTCCCGCGGGTTCGACGACGATCACCGACTTCGGCAACTTGGGCGGCGATCGCACTCCGATCGATTTAGGCCTCAAGCCGCAAACCGTCAATGAGTACACGGCCGGCATCGAATACAACCTCAAGAGCGACTTCACGGTCGGCTTCCGCGGTATTTATCGCGCGCAGCAGAACGTGATCGAGGACGGTTCGTTCGACGATGGCACCACGTACTTCATCTTCAATCCAGGACGTCGTGGCACAGGTAATCAGACAACTACTGAAGACCTCGCTTGTGGCGATCCCACGATTGGCTGTTTCGGACCGGCGCGTCGTTACTATCGCGCGCTCGAATTCACGGCGACGAAGCGGTTCTCCAACAACTGGCAGTTGATTTCGTCATACGTGTTCTCCAGCCTGATTGGCAACTACGAAGGTCTGTTCCGCAATGACAACGGTCAGAGCGATCCGAACATCACTTCGTTGTTCGATCTCGTCAGCCTGCTCAAGAACACCTATGGCCGGCTGCCGAACGATCGTCCGCATCAGTTGAAATTGGACGCCAGCTATCGTTGGCCGTTCAAGCTGATGACCAGCGCCTCGTTCCGGGCCCAGTCCGGTATTCCGTTCGATCAGTTGATTCCGCACCCGGTTTACGGCAACAACGAAGGTTTCGCCGTTCCGCGGGGCACCGCAATCAACCCGATTACCGGCCGCAACCGCACGCCTTCGACCTACAACCTGGATTTGGGCGCCTACTACCCGATTCAGATGGGTGAGAATCGCCAGCTGCGTCTGCAACTGGATTGGTTCAACGCGCTGAATTTCCAACGCGCGATCCGTCAGGATACGACGTTCCAAATCAACAGTGGAGCCACTGGTATTCCGCCGGTGAGCAATCCATTCTACGGCACGGGCACGATCTTCCAGTTCCCGTCGTCGCTGCGCCTCGGCGTGAAGTTCCAGTTCTAAGCTGGACGCTTCCACGCTCCCCCAGGGCAGCGTGAAAACTCATGGGGAGGGGCATGGAATCATGCTCCTCCCTTTTTGTTTCTTGTGGTATCGTTTGTGACCTCACCCGGACATTTGTTTTGGTTGCTTGCTCTCGCAGTTAGAAAAAGGAGCAGAGTGATGTTTGTTCGATCCTTTCGCCGCTGGTCCGTCGTTTCCGTTGCACAGTTCATTCCGATCATCATGATTCTGGCGCTCTGTTCCGTCAGCGCCGCCGGCCAAAGTGGTGAAGACCCCACGGGCACTGGTGGGCGCCACTCGATCCAGGGTCGTTTGGT
Source organism: Pyrinomonadaceae bacterium (assembly GCA_035577445.1). Taxonomy (GTDB): domain Bacteria; phylum Acidobacteriota; class Blastocatellia; order Pyrinomonadales; family Pyrinomonadaceae; genus UBA11740. The sequence continues at coordinate 6,926 of DATLVM010000493.1, read as the reverse complement.
GTTTCCTTCCGGACGGCGTGCCGATGTGCGCTTAAAAGTCAGGCTACAGAGTCCGAATTCACCGGATCTTACGGTTTACACCGACCTCAACGGCGGTTTTAGTTTTAGATCCCTTCAGTCCGGCACCTACACTGTGACCATCGACGGAGGGAAAGATTTCGAGAATTTCACGGAGTCCATTTACATCGAGCCGGACATACAGAGCATGATGCGCGGCGTCACTGCCGCGCCGGTGTCGCGTCCATATACTGTTCAAGTTTACTTACAACCAAAAGGGCCTGACAGCGATCGCGCCAGGCCGGGCGTCGTCAATGCTGCGCTGGCGAATGTGCCAAAGGCCGCGCTCGATCTCTACAACAAGGCCCTCGATTTAGCGCGCACCAAAAACACCTGGAACCAGGCGATCGATCAGCTAAAAGGGGCCATCTCGCTCTATCCCAGTTTTGGTCTCGCTTACAGTGAGATGGGGGTGGTGTATTTGAAGTTGAACCAACAGGACAAAGCGCTGGAAGCATTGCAGTCGGCGTTGAAGCTGATCCCGAACGATTACGCGACGCTCCTGACTTACGGAATGATCCTCTATGACCGGCAACAGTTTTCGGCCGCCGAAGACGAGTTCAGAAAAGCGGTTGCCAAGAACCACCTGTCACCTTCCGGCCACCTGTACCTGGCCATGACACTGCTGAAACGGCACTCTTACGACGAGGCCGAGAAGGAGTTCAGGACTGCGCTCCAATTTGGCGGCGAGGACGTGGCCATCGCGCATTATTATCTCGGCGGCATCTACTGGAATCGCAAGGAATATAAACAGGCCGCCGAAGAACTCGATACATACTTGAAGCTGGTGCCGAACGCGCCCGACGGCGACCGGCTTCGTGGAACCATCAAGGAGCTTCGGCACAAGCAGGGATAGGCTTCACTAAACCGCTGTTTGCTACTACAATTTCCCTCCCGGCCCACATTAAAAAGAGGAGTTGCTATGGTTTCAGTCAAGACAGTGCGTCACATAAGCCGAATTCTATTCTCGATTCTCCCGATATTTGTGGTTACGTCAGTTGCGCTTGCGCAAGGCAGTGTCGGTAGCACGCGCGGATTGCCGAGTACCGGCGGCGGAGGCAGCAGCACGATCAAGGGCCGCGTGTACTTTCCCGTCAGGCCGGAGAGTATGCGCGTACGCGTGAGGCTCTCGAGTAGCGACTTGCTGAACGAAAGCACCGTCGCCGACGAAGATGGCATCTTCATCTTCAATCGCATACCGGCCGGGCACTATACGATCATCGTCGAAGGCGGCGATCAATTCGATACTGCGACGGAACAAGTGGACATCGATCGCGAGGCCAGCCCCGGTGGTCGCAACATGAACATTACGATCACTCTAAAACTAAAAGGCTCAGCGGCTGCGCTCGGTAAGGTGCCGAAGCCCGCGCGCGAGCTTTACACCAAGGGCACAGATGCCGCGAACAAAGGTGACAACAAAGGAGCCGTCGAATTCTTCAACCAGGCGATCAAGCTCTATCCACAGTTTCCGCAGGCGATGAGCGAATTGGGCATAGCCTATATGAAGCTCAACAAATTCGACAAAGCGGCTGAGACTTATGAAGAGTTGCTCAAGCTTGGACCCGGCGACGCAACTGTTCATATGAATTATGGAATCGCGCTAAACAATCTCGGGATCGCTTTACAGACCGAAGGTAAAGGTGAAGAGGGCGCGAAGCAGCTCGTGCAATCAGAAGCGCAACTGCGAGAGGCAATCAAGCTGAACAACTCGAACCCTGCCGCGCACTACTATCTGGCGGTTACGCTAATCAAATTGAAGCACTATGACGAAGCAACCGCTGAACTGGAAACTTCGATTAAGCGTGGCGGCGACAACATCGCGCTGGCGCACAAGTATCTCGGCGGCCTCTATATGAATGACGGCAGTAAGAAGAAAGCGGCTGCTGACGAGCTCGAGAAGTACTTGCAGCTCGATCCGAAGGCGCGCGACGCGGATCGAATTAAGGAATCGATCAAGAAACTTCGAAATAACTAGGTCGTTATGGTTCTTCACGTCTTTTTCAGGTGCCTGGCTGCATTGTTCTGCGCGACGCTGATGACCTCGGCGGCGTTCGCGCAGGCCAAGCCTGAAAAGCCGGTCGAACAGGACGATGTAATCCGCGTCAACACCGAACTGGTTCAGACCGACGTCATGGTCTTTGATAAGCAAGGCCGTTTTGTCGACGGACTGAAAGCTGAACAGTTTGAGCTGAAGGTAGATAAGAAACCGCAAACGATTTCGTTCTTCGAGCGCGTCACCTCAGCCAGAGATAACACCAGGCCGGCAGCCAATCAGATCACTCCCAGCGAATCTTCGTCTGCCCCCTCGACGATCCGGACGGCGGGTCGCGTCGTGATTTTCTTCATAGACGATCTGCATCTGTCCGCCGAAAGCATTGCTCGCACCCGCAAATCTCTTCTGGAATTCATCAGCGGGGGCATCGCCAAAAACGATATCGTCGCTATTACTTCATCAAGTGGCCAGATTGGGTTTCTCCAGCAGTTCACTGACGACAAGCTCGTGCTGCAATCCGCGGTCGCGCGTTTGAGCTATCGCGCCAGCGCCAAACCGGACATGGATCAGCCACCCATGTCCGAATACATCGCTGCGAAAATCCGCGACGGCGATGAAAGCACAATTAGTTTCTATGTTCAGGAGATGCTGAAGCAGAATTGTTTCAAGGTGCGCGGCGAAACGATCTGCATGATGGATGCACATGCCGCGCGGAACCTGGCTGTTCAGCGCGCGAATATGATTACTATCCAGAGCGCGCCGGACACCGATAACACTCTGCGCATGCTGGAAGGATTGATGCGCACGGCCGCGCAACTTCCGGGACGCAAACTCCTGTTTATGATTTCCGACGGGTTTTACCTGGCTGATAAGAAGACCGGCTCACCTGACAAGATTCGTCGCATCACCGACGCCGCGGGTAAAGCCGGCGTCGTCATTTACACACTCGATGCTCGTGGTCTGATCAATGAAGGAATCGACGTCACTAACAATCGTCCTACTGATTCGGGTGGATTAACGCACAGCTCGATCATCGGTGAGATCGCCGCGTCACAAGATGGTTTGAATGCTCTCGCCAGAGATACGGGTGGACGCGCGTTCCGTAACACGAACGCGCCTATGTCCGAATGGGTCGATAAGGTGCTCGACGAGACGGCGAACTATTATCTTCTTGCCTGGCGGCCTGACACTGAAGAACAGCAGCGCGGCAAGTTCAATCATCTCGAAGCCAACATCATCGGCCGTCCTGATCTGACGGTGCGCGTGCGCAGCGCTTATTTCAAAACGGCGCCGCTGCCGGTGCTGTCGCTCAAGAAAAAGGAAAAAGATCCTGAGAAGGCGCGCGAAGACGATATGCGAGCGGTGATTGACACGCCGCTTTCGCAGACGCAATTACCAACTGAACTCGAAGTGGTGGTGAATCAAATGCCCGGTGTGGGCACTCGGGCCGCGGTGGCTATACGCATCAATCGCGACTACCTCGCGTTTGATCTTAATGACGGTAAGCAGTCTGCCGATTTGGACATTGGCGGGATCTTTTATGACGATAAGGGCAAACCTCTAAATAGCTTCGTTGGGCGCTTGCGCGTCTTTCCGCTGCCCGAAAACTCCGATCAGAAAAAACCCATCTACGCTTTCAATGCGTGGTTGCCGCCCGGCCTGTATCAAGTTCGTGTCGGCGTGCGCGATTTGAAGAGCGGTCGCGCCGGTAGCGCGATGCAGTGGGTGCAGATTCCTAAGTTGCCGTCGCGCTGATCGACGAATCCAGAAGTATCATCCGCAAAAGAAAAGAGGGAGGGAGTTGTTTGACTGGCTCCCTCTTTTTCGTATTTCTTCAACCTGCAAACCACGGGAAAGTGTGGGCCACTCAAAAAACTGGCGCTATGACTGGAAATCCCCTTGACACCCCAAGCGAATATCCAGAGAATGGGACGCTTGTTCAAAGCTTTGTAAGTCCCGAGCGCTTCATTCGGGTTCGTTTTTTCAGTACCTGAGTAAGTCACACACACACGCCGGCCCGACTCTTCGTTCAAAGGCATTGAGCGATTTCGTTCACTACTACCGCCGATCAGAACGGCACAGGAGAAGACAAATGAGAATCCCCAGACACACCATTTTCGCGGTTTCCCTCGTCCTATGCTTCGCAACAGCAGTTCTTGGACAGAGGACGACCGGGGACGTGGAAGGCAAAATTACCGACCCGAACGGAGCGGTCGTTCCCAATGTAAGCGTTACCTTGACAGGGGTCACGATCGGGTTTCACCGAACGGTGCAAAGCGATGAGGACGGTGAATTTCGCATCCAGCAAGTCCCTATCGGTACCTACAGAGTCACGACTGTTGCCATCAGCGGCTTTGCAGAATCTACGACGGACAATGTCACCGTAACGGTCGAAAAAATTACCGTCGTCAAAATTCAGTTGGGCTTCACCGCGAAAACTAACGTGGTTGATGTTTCCGCATCTGATACGGCCGGGGTTATCGATGCCACCGACAGTAAGGTCCAAACTAATATTACGCCCCGAATGATTGAGCAATTACCGAAGGGCACAAACTTCAATTCGCTCTTGAGAATTTCCCCAGCGACGCGTTCAGAACCTCTTTCCGGTGGTTTTCAGGTTGACGGGGCTTCCGGTTCAGAAAACAGCTTCCTCATCGACGGACTATCCGTGGAGAATTTTAGAACCGGAGTTCTTAACGGCGTGAACAATATTCCTACCGAGCTTGTTTCTGAGATTCAGATCAAAACCGGAGGCTTTGAAGCCGAGCACGGCGGCGCCTCGGGTGCGGTGGTATCGGTTGTGACCAAGTCCGGTTCGGATAGTTTTCGCGGGGATTTCGGCGCCGCGTTTGAACTCAGCGGGCTTCAACCGTCACCGCGATTTACGCCCTCGCGGTTTGTCGCGAGTAGTTCCAGCGCGGCCGCGATTGCCGCCAATCCCGATTATCTGTTTGCCATCGCCCAGAAGAAAGACGACTTCTCGAACATTTATCCGAGTGGAACCCTCAGCGGGCCAATCGTCAGAAGACGGGTCTGGTTTCTAGCCAGCTATTCGCCGCAAATATTTACCACCACTCGCACGTCAAATTTCATTGCTGCGACCAGCAATGCGAATTTTACGACGGGTCAATTTGTCGCCATTCCGAGGCTGGTCTCCGGACAACCAGTCGCTCCGATTACTTATCGGCAACGGTCGAGAAACGAATATGCTTTTGCCAGGATCGATGCCACATTCTTCTCCAAATTAAGGGGCGGTGCGTCTTATTTGTGGAATCCGGCGATCACTGACGGAAACATTCCTTTCGCCAGTATCACGACTTCCCAGCCGGTTGATACCGTTTATGGAGGCCAGACTTACAATTCGCATGACTACGCGGCTTTGCGAGGTGGACGAAGCAGCTCGGATAACTTTACGAGCCACCTTGAGTGGACACCGAGCAACAGGATGGTGGTTACCGCTCGTTATGGTCGCGCCTTTCAAAATGAAAAGTCCGGGAACTACGCGATTCCAGAGGGTGTTCGCTATATCTGCAGCGGATCATCCGCAGCCTATGCGACGATTTCGACCGGATGTCCGGGAGGGATTGGCTACCAAAATCTCTCGACTAACTCAATCACCACTCGTGACGTTTCGATTAAGAACGAGTTTTCCGCGGACGCCAGCTACCTCGTCAATAGTGTTGGCGGCAAACACGATTTTAAAGGTGGCTACCTGCGCGGCAGAATTACAAATGATGTGTTGTCGGGTAATGCCGGCACCGGGACTGTGCAGCTGTTTTACGGACAGGATTTTGCGCAGGCACTGCCGGCCGCTGCAAGTCTTAAGTGCACCCTCGGATCGGCAAGCTGCATCGGTGTCGGAAGTCTTAACCGAAGTGGTACGAAGGGTATTGGCAAGAACCTGTATCAGGGCATTTACTTCCAGGATAGATGGCAGCCTACGAGTCGGCTCACTTTGAATTTGGGGATGCGTTTCGAAAAAGAGCTGGTGCCGTCTTTCAACGCTGGAGATGTTTTAGCCGGCACGGCGATACCGAGTATTGAATTTGGTTGGGGCAAGAAAATCGCTCCCCGCCTCGGCGGCGCCTATGACGTATTTGGTGACGGCAAAACGAAAATCTTTGCCAGCTTCGGATACTTTTATGACCGGCTGAAATTTGAAGCACCGCGCGGGTCGTTCGGCGGGGACTTCTTCCGGGTGGACTATTTCCCGATCACTGCCGCAAATCCCGCATTCTCTTTCTATTCGCCTGACAAGATTCTTGGTAGCTGGACAGATCCGCGCGGCGGCGGCAACCCTTCAACCGCGGGCGGGCTGAGTCAATTACAAATAGACTTTCGCATTCCGTCAAACCTGACCGAAGCCCAATTCAAGGCGCTCGGATTGGTAGTAACGGGCGTCGATCCTAATTTGAAGCCCTTCCGTCAGGATGAATTTACAATTGGTTTCGAGAGGGAGATTCACTCGCATTGGGTTCTGTCAACGCGCTTTACGCGCAAGAATGTTGCGCATGCTCAGGAAGACCACGCCATCCTGGGATTAAACCAATCCGAAAACTATCCGGTCGGCAATCCGGGTGAAGGTCTGGATTTACAACTTGACCAGCAAAACGGAACGGCGAGATCGGCGAGGCCGCAGCGCTTGTACCGAGCGCTGGAAATCGAGGTCAACAAGCGGCCCTCGCATAACTACTACTTCAACGCTAATTATACGTTGGGGTATTTATGGGGTAACTATTCGGGACTAGCCAGTTCTGACGAAAACGGACGTACGTCTCCCGGAGTCGATCGTTTCTTTGACTATCCGATTAATGGCTTCACCGCGACCGGCGAACCTGATAACGGATACCTGGCGACCGATCGTCGTCATGTTTTC
>DATLVM010000492.1:0-5043 GCA_035577445.1 Pyrinomonadaceae bacterium | reverse complement strand
TCCAAGGTTCCTCCTGATCCGGTCGCTACCGCTCGCGGTTCTGACACGATGCCGATATCTTTGATTAGTCAAGTATGTCATTGCCGCTGAAACGGTTCGTCATATCCAAAACCCGCTGCAACCACCGGGCTGAAGCCGCGGTGTGAATAAGACCCTTCGAACATCAAACTGCACCACTACCTGCGAGCACGCTTCCCTCCTGGTTCGCACCGATTCCCAGCGCAGACTAATCCAGTTATCCTCTCCAAACTCGTTCATTCAATCTGAAAACTGAACCTCTGCATGGCACTCGCTTTCGCGCGGCGATCGATCACCGTAACTTGCAGCACGTATGCGCCCGAGCTCAAGTTGTTCAACGCGACGTCCGCCCCGTAGGGAATTCGTTGCAGGTCCTTCGCTCCTTCCGTTGCGATAGGATGAAGCGGGGTCGTGATTACCGGTTCGTTGTCGCGAAAAACCTGGACCGTCACCGCCAGGTCTGGCGAAGTTGTGGCCGCGGCATCGGCGCCTTGAGCAAACGTTGCGTTGTAAACAAATGTGAAGAAGCGCAGGGACGAAGATTGCGCGAAACGGTGTCGGACGTTCAGCACGATTTTGGCGAGGGGCGAAGAAGTGGGCGCGTTGTCGAGATTCCCGCCGGTCGAATCATTGGCTACATCTTCCTTTTTTTCGCTGACTATTAGTGTGCTCAGCGCGAGCTTCTTCGACTGCAAATCCGGGATTTCAATCCAGCCATGTGCGCTGCCGCTGGTGCCGCGTTTCGCATCGATCGCTGCAACTCGCACTTGATAGAGGCCGGGTTTGATCGACGCGACTTGATTATAAAGAATACGTTCAGGCGGTTTGGCGACTGTTGGATCCGCTGGGCCGCGAATCGTAAAGCGCTTATTGAAAATAGTAACCGATTTGCCCTCGTCGTTTAGAATTGCGCCTCCCACATCCAATAACCCAGTTGTGATTCCGTTCAGAGGTTCAAGAGTCAAAGAGGTTGTTTGGACATCGATCGAGGTTGTCAAAGACAGCCCACTTTCGGCGGTGTCGACAAAGTTCAAAGTGATCGCTACCGGCAGAGAGCTTTCGGGATACGGCGCGCGCAACAATCGGTTGATTTTCGCCGCGGCGACATTCGGATCGGGAGCTGGTTGTTCCTTCGAAGTGGCGCTCTGCCCAACTTCCACCGGCCCAGACGCCCGGCGAAAACGAACCGTCCAATCGGGATGGCCCATGACCGCGACTTCGATGCGACGATACTTTGGATTTCGCTGCTCGTCGTTATCGGGCCTCCAGGCCAACAGATAGTAAACGGAGGTCTCCTTCAAGGCCGTGGTTACTCCGTTGGACAGATTGTTATTGTTAAAGAAAGCTCGGCCACCGGTGTCGGCTGCCAGCGAACTCAGGACGTCCTGGGTGGCACGCATCTCGCCCATAGCTGCCCGCGCCAAACGTGCGAAAGGATCGGGATTTCCAAAACTCGACGCCTCTGGTTGGCCGGTGGCGAGCCCGCGTGAATCAATCGAATAAATGACTATGCCCGATCGCGCGGCGGACAAAGTGATTTCTTGTAGCCGAGTGTAGTTGTCGGAAGTTTTCTTATCGAGTAGGAAGCCATCAGAGATAAAGAACACGAGCTTGCGGCCGGGCAGGACGGCGGTTTGCTTCATCCACGTTTGGAATGTGGTCATGCTCCGCGTGCTAATCGACGATGCGTCCTTGAGCAGCGCCGAGGCGCGGCCTTTCACGATGGTGACGGCTTGCTCTTTTGGGATTCGCTCCTGTTCAAAGAGGTAGTCGACAAAATACCCGAGCACATCCTCGTCTCCCTGTTCGATCAAAAGCGCGTGATACTCGGACATCGGAGGAGTGTCCACCGAGCCTCCCGGCGTCATTTGGGTGTAGTGCAATCGATCGGCCGCAGCGGTCAACACAGACTTGTTATCCGTGAGCTGTTGCAGAAAACCGAGTTGGCCGGAAGTCGAAACAATCTCAGCGAGATCGTTCTGACCCATCTCGCGATCAATGAATCGCTTCAGCAGATCTCTGGTGCGATTAAGGCTGGAAAGAGAAAGGTGCAGGTCATCCAGAAAAAACATCACGATCCGCCCGCGATCCAACGGCACGGCCGTTCCTTTGCCGGGTGCGCCCCGCGCCGCGGCCAGCTGGGCTTCTTCGTTTCGACTGCCGGCCGCGACGCGATCGAAAAACGTGATGTCGCGGGACTTGCCTTCGACCTTTAACGTGAACTGATCTCGTTTCAGTCCATCGACAAAGCTGCCCTGCTTGTCAAAGACAGTGAAGTCGGTCTGCACCAGTTCAGTGTTGACCTTGACGACGTCGCTTTGTTGGGTTGGGCTCTGAGCCAGCACGAAGGTCGCCGGCGCACAGCAAGACAGAAGTAAGAGAGTGGTGCGAATAATCCAGCGAGCGACTTTCATTTTGATCGCGCCAGCGGTTTCGAGTGAAGGGAGACGGAAAGAACGCCGGAGATGATATCATGAGCCCTTATTGAACGTGTCAGCGCGGAGCGATCGTGACCGATGACGACACGTGTCAGTACCCGGAGCGATCTCCGCCTCTCCCTCTGGGAGAGGTTGGTTCAGAGTGCACCGCATAGCGACGGGATGGAAGAGCTCCACCAAATCAAATTAGTTCTGCTGTAATCGCGAAAAACTATGGATGAATTGAAACGACTGATTCGCGAGGTGCCGGATTTTCCTAAACCCGGAATCAACTTCTACGACATCACGACTCTACTAAAGCAGCCTGAAGGGTTGCGCAAAACGGTTGATGCATTGGCTGCGCAGTACGAAGGCGCGCAGATCGACACGGTAGTCGGCATCGAAGCGCGTGGCTTTATCTTCGCGCCGGCGCTGGCTTATCACCTCGGCGCCGGCTTCGTACCGGTGCGAAAGCCGAAGAAGCTTCCGGCTGAGACCGCTTCGATTTCTTACGACCTGGAATATGGCCAGGACACTTTACAAATTCACCGCGACGCGATCGGAAATGGCCATCGAGTGATCATCGCCGATGACTTGTTGGCGACGGGCGGGACCGCGAGGGCAGTTTGTGATTTGGTGGAAGGGCTCGGCGGAAAGGTCGAAGGTTTAGTGTTCGTCGTCGAGTTGGAATTTCTACCCGGACGAAAGAAACTTGAAGGCTATGACGTGCGGTCTTTGATCAAGTATCAATCATAAAGTGAGGAGTCAGGAGTCGAAGTCTCATCCTAATTACACTTAAATCATATGTCGACGCACTCATCAGTCGCTGAAGAACGACACTACGAACGATTTCAACCACCGCACCGCCTCCTGCTTGGTCCTGGACCCAGTCCCGTCGATGAACGCGTACTAAGCGCGATGTCAGCGCCCCTGCTGGGCCATCTCGATCCGCTCTTTCTGCAATGCATGGACGATGTGCAAGCGTTACTGCGCCATGTCTTTGAGACAGAAAACCGCGTCACGATTCCGATTTCAGCGACGGGCAGCGCCGGGATGGAAGCTGCCCTGGTCAATGTCGTCGAACCTGGCGACGAAGTTGTCGTCTGCATCAATGGCGTGTTTGGCGAACGCATGCGCGACATTGTCGAGCGCGCCAGCGGCAAGGCCGTGGTGGTTGAAGCGAAATGGGGCGAGGCAATCAAACCGGAGAAGATCGAAACCGCGTTGAATTCATGCTGCCCGCGCGCCCTCGCACTGGTCCACGCCGAAACTTCAACCGGCGTGCTTCAGGATTTATCGGGACTCGCCGACATGGCCCATGCGCGGGACGCTTTGCTGATTGTCGATGCGGTGACGTCACTGGGCGGCCATCCAGTGGGGGTCGATCGACAAGGCATCGATATTTGCTATTCAGGAACGCAGAAGTGCCTGGGCGCGCCGCCGGGACTGGCGCCGATTACTTTCAACCAGCGCGCTTTGGATCGCATTCGCGCGCGCCAATCCAAAGTTCAGAGTTGGTATCTCGACATTACAATGGTCGAGCGCTATTGGGGAGACGATCGCACTTATCATCACACGGCCCCGATTTCCATGAATTACGCTTTGCGCGAAGCGCTACGATTGATTCACGAAGAAGGTCTGGAAGCGCGCTGGGCGCGACATGAACTGAACCATCATGCACTGGTCGCCGGCATTGAAGCGATGGGTTTGAAAATGGCGGTGGCGCCGGAAAATCGTCTGTGGAGTTTGAACGCCGTCAGCGTGCCTGACGGCATCGACGATGCGCGTGTACGCGCGCGCTTGCTGGAAGAAAATATAGAAATTGGCGGCGGGCTGGGCCCACTGAAGGGACGAATCTGGCGAATTGGGCTGATGGGATCCGGCAGCACCCGTGAGAACGTACTGCTGGTGCTCGATGCCTTGCAGCGGGCGTTGAATGCTGAAAGCTGGAAGTGCGATTCAGGAGTTGACGCGGCGACCAGTGTTTACGGAAATGTTGTCAGTGCGTAGATCGGCTCCTTAGAACTCCACGAACTCAGAAGGGAAGTGGGAAAGATCTAGCGATTCTGTTTCCGGGATGAGCCGGATTCCCCATTGCTGCATGGCTAGCGCGCCAAACAGAATTTCGATCGGTTTGCCTTCTTCGTCGATTCCGATTTGGTCAATTACCATCGCCTCTGTGTGAAAAGTTTTGCTCTGAATTTGCCCGACCAGCACAGCGGCTAATCTCGATTCTTTCGTCTCGCCTGCCAGCCGCGTGTAGGTCGGTTGGGGGAGCTTTGTAGTTTCCAGCAGCGATGCGACCTCGGGAATGATGTAAGTATTCCGAGCGCCTGAATCGAACATAGTCCAAGCCTCGCGCCCATCAACCTGGATCATCTGACGGATTCTTCCCACTTCAACCTCGATTCGTTAATTACGAGCGTAGTAGATAGACGCGTAGCAAGCAAGGTCTGGCTGCGATTTCTCTTCGACCGCTCATGACGCTGATAGAGACCGTCCATTTGCCGATCTCAAACGAGAGCAGGAGTACTTGTCTATCCGTGAGCAGATGCGACGCCTCGAAGCTCAGTCCAACTAATCCGAAATCTTCGCAACGGTGATGGGC
>DATLVM010000491.1:0-2472 GCA_035577445.1 Pyrinomonadaceae bacterium | reverse complement strand
CGCTTGGGTGGTCGGCCTGGGCCTGCCTCAGGGCCACCACCGCCTGGCGCACCTTAACCAAATCCGCTCGCCCAGCATAGAACTGTTCTGCCTGCGCGATCGCCTCGGTAACTGGCCGTACTGGCCCTCCTTCTGACGGTGCCGTAGCCGCTTTTCGGCAAGAAACCGAGCCAATTGTCAGGGCCAGAATTGTCACGAAAACCGCTATTTCTCGGCTGTCAGCGCGGATCAGGCGGCACCAACGGCTCGTATTGTCTAGTAGTCGCATACACATGTTATTTGTCTTTCCGCCATTGCCCTTCTAAGGTATATTCCCGCTTGGGACGGACGAAATTTCGGAGGCACTGGGTGACGGCAGCAGCATTCTACGACCTGGAAGGGACACTGGTTAGCACGAATCTGGTCCATACGCTCGGCTTCTATGCGCGAAACCAACCGAACCTCCTGCGCAGTTTCACGAAGAGCGCGACAACCCTTCTAAGCGTCCCCTTGTTCGCGGTCAGCGATCAGTATAGCCGAAAAGTTTTCAATGACCTCTTCTTCAAACGCTACAAAGGCGAGACTGAAGATCGGATGAGGTTTTTTGCAGACGAGTTGTTTCAGAAGGTCCTCAAGCCGGCCGTATACCCCGGAGCATTTGAACTGATTGAAAAGTCGCGGAGCTTGGGAATGCGGCAGGTCGTCGTCACGGGTGCTTTGGAAGTTTCAGTCAAGCCGTTAATGGATTATCTCGGCATCGACGATTGGGTCGCGAACCGACTCGAGTTTGTGAAGGGCGTGGCGACCGGACGCCTATTGCCACCGGTATTGGCCGCGGCGACGAAAGCTTCCTGGATCAGAACGTACGCGGAGCGCGAAGGGATCAACCTCAGCGACTCGTTCGCTTATTCAGACAGCATGAGCGATCTGCCGATGTTATCGATCGTCGGTCATCCGGCCGCGGTGAATCCGGATCTCCGTTTGCGGCAGACTGCTCTGCATCACGATTGGCCGATTTTGAATTTGAAGTGACACAGACTTCAGTCTGTGAACCTTGAAGAAACACAGACTAAAGTCTGTGCTACAAATTATGGCTCTTCAGCTAAGACGAAAAACACACGAATCGATCGTTTACATCGATAGCGACAGCGCGCCGCGCATCATGCCTTCGGGCGAGGATTTCATTCTCGAAGACATTCCCGTCGGCACGCGCGTCCTTTATCCAAATCCACCGCTCAAGGGTTTGCCGAATCGTGAAGCAGCGATTCGTTACGCCCTGAATCATCCGCTCGGTTGCGATCCGCTTTATGCGCAGCTCGAACCCGGCATGAAGGTGACGATTGCTGTTGATGACATCAGTTTGCCTTTGCCGCCAATGGCTACGCCCGACATTCGCCAGACGATGTTGGAAGTCGTGCTCGACCTGCTGGCCGGCAATGGCATCGATGATGTGCACATCATCATCGCCAATTCCCTGCACCGGAAAATGACTGGATGGGAAATGAAGCGGATGGTCGGCCAGAGGATCTACGACGCTTATTACCCGGATCGTTATTACAACCACGACGCTGAATGGAAAGACGGCCTCGTGAAGCTTGGCGAAACGCGCCACAAAGAGCCGCTGGTCCTGAATCGTCGCGCTGCGGAGAGCGATCTCCTCATCTACTGCAACATCAATTTCGTGCCAATGGACGGCGGACACAAATCAGTCGCGGTCGGTCTCTGTGATTACGAATCGCTGCGCGCGCATCACGAGCCGCAGACGATTCGCGAATCGGACAGCTATATGGATCCGGCGCGGTCGGAACTCGCGCACAAGTGCGAGCGGCTCGGGAAGATTGTTGATAAAGAGCTGAACGTCTTTCACATCGAAACGTCCATCAACAATCGCATGTACGGAAGCGACATGGATTTCCTCTTGAAGAACGAGGACGACTTCACCGCGTTCGATCGCATGAAGTTCGAAGCCATGCGCTACACGATGAGCAAGCTCCCCCGGCCAGCGCGCCGCAAACTGCTTCATTCGCGTCCGGCGCAGTACGAGATGACGGCGTGTTACGCGGGAAAGACTGAACCTGTCCATGCCAAAATCGTTGAGAAGGGTTTCCAGCAGTACGCAATTCCCATCCGCGGTCAGGCTGACATTCTGATCACCGGCATTCCGGACATTTCGCCGTACAACGTCTACTCGATTCTCAATCCGCTGTTAGTCCAGGTGATGGGTCTGGGTTATCACTTCAATTTTTATCGCAACAAGCCCCTGCTCAAAAAAGGCGGCGTGATGATCATCCATCATCCCTGCTACGACCAGTTCGATCACAATTTTCACCCGAGCTACATCGAATTCTTTAATCGCCTGCTGCCGGAATCGCGCGATGCTTTTTATCTGCGTGAAAAATACGAGCGCGAATTTGCCAACAATCCGAGTTACGTCGAGATGTACCGGCGCGGCAACGCCTATCACGGCGCGCATCCGTTTTTCATGTGGTACTG
>DATLVM010000490.1:0-13823 GCA_035577445.1 Pyrinomonadaceae bacterium | reverse complement strand
CGAACAAGGTCACGTTATCGTTCCGAGTGAATACGCATTCCGTGGAACGAGCGGACGACAAAGACTGTCGAGATTAAAAAGAACAGGGCGGCCAGGACATGAGTCACCATTGGACCATTCTTGCCGAAATATCCCGTCTCGCTGGCGGTGCTTACCGCAAGTTCAACTGCCAGCAAACCAAACAGCGTGGTGAATTTGATCACCGGGTTCATGGCCACCGACGAAGTATCTTTGAATGGATCGCCGACGGTATCGCCGATGACCGTAGCATCGTGCAGCGGCGTGCCCTTCTGCTTCATATCGACTTCGACGACTTTCTTTGCGTTGTCCCAGGCGCCGCCGGCGTTGGCCATGAAGATCGCCTGATACAAACCGAAGATGGCAATCGAAATCAGATAGCCGATGAAAAAGAACGGCTCGAGAAAAGCAAACGCCAGCGTCGAAAAGAACACGCCCAGGAAAATATTGAACATGCCTTTCTGGGCGTACTTCGTGCAGATTTCCACGACTTTCTTGCTGTCGGTGACGGATGCTTTTTCGACGCCGTCCAACCTGATGTTCGCCTTGATGAATTCCACCGCGCGGTAGGCACCGGTTGTGACCGCCTGGATGGACGCTCCGGTAAACCAATAGATAACCGCACCGCCAGTGATCAACCCGAGCACGAATGGCGCGTGCAGCAGCGAAAGGCTCTCAGTGTTTTTGGTGAGGCCGTTGGTCAGCGCCATGATGATCGAGAAGATCATCGTGGTCGCGCCAACCACGGCCGTGCCGATGAGCACGGGTTTAGCGGTTGCCTTGAACGTGTTGCCGGCGCCGTCGTTCTCTTCCAGCAGGTGCTTGGCGCGCTCGAATACAACGGTCATATTATGATCCCGCTTGAGTTCTTCAACGATGTTCGGTTGGTGCTCGATCAAAGACAATTCGTAAACCGATTGGGCGTTGTCTGTCACCGGGCCGTAAGAATCGACGGCGATCGTCACCGGGCCCATTCCCAGAAATCCGAAAGCAACCAGACCAAAGCCGAAAACAGGGGCTACGTGGATCGTGCCGGAGGAGACCATCAAAGCGTCCAGGCCCATCGTGCTGATGATGAAAGCGAGGCCCATCAACCCGACGATACTCAAACCCAGCCAGTAGGCCGAGAAATTTCCCGCGACTAAGCCCGACAAGATGCCGAGCGACGCGCCGCCTTCTTCGGCGGACTTTACGACTTCCTGCACGTGTCGCGATTTGGTTGAGGTAAAGATCTTGACCAACTCGGGAATGACTGCGCCCGCTAGTGTGCCGCACGAGATGATCGTAGCCAGCATCCACCAAAGCCTACCATCGCCGCTGAGTACCGGAATTATCAAGTAAGACACGATATATGTCGCCACGATCGAAACGATTGAGGTAATCCAAACCAACGACGTGAGCGGCGCTTCAAAGTTCATCTCGCCGGCGTTGGCGTAACGCGCTTTGGCAATCGCACCGTTCACAAAGTACGACACGGCGCTCGAGATGAGCATCATGATGCGCATCACGAAAATCCAGACCAGCAATTGAACCTGGACTTTGGGATCCGGGACGGCCAGCAGAATGAAGGTGATCAGCGCGACGCCGGTCACGCCGTACGTCTCGAAACCGTCAGCGCTCGGTCCGACTGAGTCGCCCGCGTTATCTCCGGTACAGTCTGCAATCACGCCAGGATTGCGCGCATCGTCTTCCTTAATCTTGAAGACGATCTTCATCAGGTCCGAACCAATGTCCGCAATCTTCGTGAAGATACCGCCCGCGATACGCAGCGCCGCTGCGCCGAGCGATTCGCCGATGGCAAAGCCGATGAAGCAGGGGCCGGCATACTCGCCGGGAATAAACAGCAGGATGAAAAGCATGATCAGCAGCTCGACGCTGATCAAAAGCATGCCGATGCTCATTCCGGCTTTCAGCGGAATGGCATAAATCGGGTAAGGCTTGCCTTCCAGACTGGCAAAGGCGGTGCGCGAATTCGCAAAGGTATTGACGCGAATGCCGAACCAGGCGACGCCGTAACTTCCGGCGATACCCACCAAACTGAAGAACAAGATCATCGGCACGGTCAACGCGACCGGATGACCCGGCACTGGCCGCAGCACCCCAAAGTACGCGACGACGATGATGGCGATGAAAATCCAGAGGATCATGATGAACTTGCCCTGCGTGATCAGATAGGTCTTGCAGGTTTCGTAAATCAGCTCAGAGATTTCCTTCATCGAGCGGTGCACGGGCAGGTTCTGCAACTGCATGTAAATCAAGAGCCCGAATAAGAGACCGAGGCCGCAGAACACGAGTCCCACCAGCAGCAGCCTGTGACCATCGAGTCCCAGGAAAGTTACCTGCGAAAGATCAGGCAGCTTCAGCGCAGCTTCACCGCCTTCAGTGGCGGCAAATGTCGGGGACGCGCCGCACAGCACGGCGACGACTGTGAACAGAAGGGTAAATGCGCGGCGACGGAGCGTCGCGGCAAAGTTCGACGTTAAATTCACTACTAAGAGAATCCTTTCAGTTTCTTACTTAAGAGAAGGGATAAAAGCCCGTTTGAAAAAAGCTGGTTATTATGGCTGATTCGGACGGAAACTGTCCAACTGGCCATGCGCTCGGGTGAAACGCGGCTCGACCATTCCTCGTACAGACAGGCAGATATTCAAACTGATCGCGCGTTGGAGGGAGAAATCATGAAGCGGGCAAACCCGGTTCTTCGGTGCTCACTAATCCTGTTGACACTGGTTGCGGCAGGCAGTTGTTGGCAGGTGTCAGCGCAAGTCAAACAGAGCGATGACAAAACGCTTCAGGAGCTTTTGGATGAAGTTCGGCTGCTGCGGCAGGCGCTTCAGACGTTGCAGCGGATGAGCGTGGATACCTACCGCAGCCAGTTGCTTGTCGATCGCGTTCGAGTTGGCCATGAGGATATCCGGCGACTGACGGCTTCTCTGAACGACACGCGCGATACGATAGCTAAGACGCAGAATACAATTCCGCAGTTCGTGGAGCGGCAGAAGCTGCTCGAGAGTCAGCTGCAGCTCGAAGTCGATCAGCAGAAACGCGTTGAATTGGAATTCGAGATCAAGCGAACCAAGGACGCGGTGGAGATGTACAAGTCACAAATTGAGCCGCTGAAGGATCGAGCGCAACAACTTGCGACCGAGTTGAATGCAACGAAGGCGAAGGTAGATGAGCTTGAGAGTCGCCTCGATTTGCTGGAGCAGGGTATCGAAGCGGATCGTCAAAGACTGGAAAAACCGTCAACGTCGAAAGCACCATGACTCTTCGGCGGGTGCGGTTCAGACTTCAGCGAGCGCGGCTTTGTTCGTGAGTTGAGTTCGATTTCGGCCGCCGATCCACTTCCGCATTGAGTCGATCAGCACGATCACAGCCGCGGTCATGATGAGAACCGTTAGCGAAGTGTTGATGTAGCCCTGCACGGTCGTCGCTGGATTGAAGGTCTGTGGCCAGAAGATGTCGCGGATTGATTGATAGCCAGCCACGAGCGTCGTTGTCGCCACGAAAGAAAGCGGCACAAGCGTTACCCAACTGTAGCGACCTTTTCCCGTGTTGAAGAGGATTGTCGTCGCCACACACAAAGCGACGGCCGCCAGCAGTTGATTCGCGATGCCGAACATCGGCCAGATAGTCGAAATCGATCCGCTCCAAATGAATGCCGCCCAGGCGAAGACTATGACCCCGCTCGTTACGATTGAACCCGGCAACCAATTCGGCTCTTCGAGTTTGCGATAGAAACGTCCCCCGAATTCTCCCAAAAGGAATCGGGCGACCCGTGTACCTGCATCGATTGTCGTGAGGATGAATAAGGCTTCGAACATGATCGCGAAGTGATACCAGTACTTCATCAATCCGCGCAGACCCGGAATGCCGTCGAAGATTTTTGCGATCCCGAGGGCCAGCGTCACCGCGCCACCGGTGCGCCCGCGCAGATTCTTCTCGCCTGATTCAGCTTGCAAGCGATCAATCTCCTGCGGCTGAAGATTGAAGTCTGGCCCGCTCTCAGCCTGAACCATCCGCACGTACTTTGCTTTTTGCGCGTCGGTCGTTTGCGCGGTGTTGATAGCGAAATAATCCCCGGGAAAAAGTGACGTCGCGGCAATCAACGCCACTACGCCGACGACGCCTTCCATCAACATGCTGCCGTAGCCGATCATCCGCGCGTCGGTTTCTTTCTTGATCATCTTCGGAGTCGTACCCGACGAAATCAACGAATGGAAGCCGCTGATCGCACCGCAGGCAATCGTGATAAAGACGAACGGATAAACTTTCCCGGGAACAACTGGACCACCGCCGGAAATGAATGGCGTCAACGCCGGCATCTGCAAATTCGGATGAACCAGAATCACGCCGATGATCAAAATCGCGACTGTTCCGATCTTCAGATACGACGAAAGGTAATCACGCGGAGCCAACAAGAGCCACACCGGTAAGACCGAAGCGACGAAGCCGTAGAAGGCCATCAGCAAAGTGAGGCTGTGTGGTGAGAACGTGAATGCCGCAGCCCATGATGAAGTAGCTATCCGGCCGCCGAAGTAGACTGCGAACAACAGACCCGCGACCCCGATGATGCTCGCTTCCACGATTTTCCCTTTACGAAAGCGATACATATACAGCCCCATGAACAGCGCCAGCGGAATTGTGAATCCGACCGTGAATGTTCCCCACGGCGACTCTGCCAGAGCATTCACGACGACCAGGCCCAGGCCCGCCAACGCGATTACTACGATGAACAGAATTGCGACGCCGGCGACGAACCCTGACAACCCGCTAATCTCGGTGCGGGCGATCTCGGCAAGTGATTTTCCTTTGCGACGAATACTCGCCACCAGAATCATGAAGTCATGAACGGCGCCGCCCAGGCAAACTCCAATCACCAGCCACAGTAATCCGGGCAGAAATCCGAATTGCGCGGCCAGCACCGGCCCAATCAATGGGCCTGCGCCCGAGATCGCCGCAAAGTGATGGCCGAACAGAATCCACTTATTCGTCGGATAGTAGTTGTGCCCGTCGTACATCGTCTGCGATGGCACTGGGCGCGAATCATCCAGCGCCAGGACCTTTGCCGCAATGAACGCGGAGTAGTAACGGTAAGCAATTGCGATCACGCACAGGGCGACGACGATGATTGGAAGGGCATTCATAGAATCTTCAGCGCGACATCATAGCTTTGGTTTTAGATTTTGCGAAGCAGTTTGTCATGCTCATTCATGAGTCGTGCTTTGACTTCGGATGGCTCGTGCCTTACATTTTTCACGCTTTTCAATTTAGTTACGGAGATTACCTGCGATTAGCCGATCTGCTTCCGAGAGGTTTGCTGCTCAGATTTTTTCCTAAACACACAAAAATCCTGGAGGATCAATGAAGAAGTTTCTATTTCTGTTAGGCGCGATTGCGCTTGTTACCGGCGGCTGCTCGCAAAAACCGGGGGCGAACACAGCCCCCGCTTCGGCTTCGCCGGCCGCGAAGACTTCGCCGGCGAGCGCGGCAAAGACTGAGAAGAAGGCCCCGGCCACAAACCCTGTTCCTGCTGATTGGGTGCGCATGTACGACGATGTCAAAGGCTATGAGTTCATGGTGCCGCAAGGAACTGAACACAAGTCGCAGACGGTCGAAGGTGTCGATGTCTACATGGCAGCCGTGCCCAAGCCGTATGAACTCGGCGTCATGGTTGTAACTTTCAAAGACAAGACGTTGACGAAGGATGATTTGGTCAAGCGTGCGGAAAACATTCTGAAGGCGCTGGGTGAAAAAGACATTAAGTTTGATGAACCCAAAGAGTTGAACGACGACTACAGCATTGCGACGTTCACTTCAACCGGCGAAGATGGCAAGGCGGGCAAGGGCAAGTTGCTCGTCGCGACGGACGTCAGTGACAACTACATCATGTTCGTTGGGGGTGAGGCTGCCAACTTCGCATCGAACGAAAAAACGATCGACGAGATCTGGGGCAGCTTCGGCATGTACAGCGGCGGCGCCAGCGGCAACAGCTAAAGGCAAAGCTGGATGTTTGAGTGGACGAGGTTACGTGAGATCGTAGCCTCGTCTTTTTGTTTGGTCTTTACGAGCGCGTACACCTCGACTATATTACGGCGCGAATCGCGTTGCTGACGCGATCCGATCCCCGGCAATTCTTCCAACATGAGTAGCACAAGCATTCCCCTAAACAGTCGCGCACTTGTTTCGATCCTGCTCTGTTCATGTCTGACGGCCGCGGCGTTCACTGTTCCATCCAACGCTGGAGCCCGCGGGTTGCGGCAACAGGACAAGGTGCCGGCCGCGCAATCTCAGTCTCCTGCTAACGACGATTTCAAATTCGGAAAAGTCGATCTGGAATTACTCGAGCAGGTCAATCTATTGGATCAGCGGCTTGAGCGTGAAGGCCTGGTGCTCGAGGATGACGCCACTAACACTTACCTTAATCACGTTGGTCGATCGCTACTCGTGCCGCGCGGACTAACGCTGGAACACGTTACCTGGAAGTTTCGGGCGCTGCGCGATGCGCAACCGAATGCATTTGCATTGCCGAATGGATCGGTCTACGTCAGCACTGGCATGCTGACCTTAATGGACAACGAGTCGCAGCTGGCCGCGGTGTTGGCCCACGAGATGACTCACGTCCAGCGCCGGCATACTTATCTTGAAAACCGTAGCAATCGAAAAAAGTTTTTGACGATGAACATCATGGCCGCCGTGGGCGCGTACGCTCCGGGAGGTGTCGCCGGAGCCGTGATCATGATTGTTACCACGGTGGCCCCCTTTATCGTGATGGCGACGATGTATGGTTACCGCCGCGATCTTGAGCGCGAGGCCGACCTGAAGGGCATCGATATGATGCTCGCCGCTGAGTATCCGCCGGAAGAGATGGTCAGTGTCATGAAGATACTTAACCGGGACATCGAAGGAGAGAATATCCGGCTCTTCTACAATGATCATCCGGCGTTGGACGAGCGCATCAAGTACCTGACTTCTTACCTTGGCGCACGCGCTGACAAAGTAACTCCGCAAATGGAGTTGAACCGGGAAAAGGCTGCGTACTTTCGCAAGATGGAACCAGTGATGCGTCACGACATTCAGCTGGCGATCAACGCCGGTCGCTTTCGTTCCGCGGTTTTTCTTGCGGGACGGCTCGTTGATTTTCATCCTGATTCTGAAAACATCTTTTGGGTCGGGGAAGCGTACAGAACGCTCGGGCCACGCTCGACACAATTGACTGAAAAAGAATTGACCAACAGCGCGAAGAAAGACGCGGCAAAAAAGCGTGAGAAGCGCACTATCGAAGAGGAAGAGCGCGAGTTGCTCGCCACGCCGGAAGGGCAGGAAAATTGGAAACTGCATCAGCAGACAGCTGAAGAGTCCTACCGAAAGGCCGCTATCAGCGAGAACCCAGTCGCCGTGGCTCATCGAGGCTTGGGCATGCTTTACGAAAAGCTCGGCCGATCGACAGAGGCTGTGGCGGAATATGAAAAGTATCTTGAAATATTGCCGGCCGCGACTGATCGCGAGCGAATTCAAAAACGAATAGCAAGCTTAGAGAAAACTCCATGATCAAAACCGTCGTCGTTAATATGCGCTTACGAACACTTCAGTTTGGCTGCCTCGCCGCTTTGGTCTTGATGATTGCTGCGCTCTCGCCCGCCGCCCACGCGCAGTTTCTCCATCCGAAGATAAACTCGAAGGAAGTGACGGTTCGCAATGTCGTGATTCTGCCCGCGAAAGTTGACGTTGTGCGCGACAGTATGAAAGGGCCCGAGGGCATGGCAGCTGAATCGGAAGAGTTGAGCGGACGCGTTGAGAAAATGGTCACCGAAGTCCTGGCGAGTCAAAAGCACATCAACACACTCAGCGTGCCCATATCCGGCGGCGACACTCAAGGCAAGTACACCGTTGCTGATATTCAGGCGAAGTTTGACGATCTCTTGCCCAAGGTGATGAAGAAGCGAAAAGATGTGAAGAAAGGTCGCTTCTCGATGGGTGATGAAGTTCTGAACCTGAACCTCGACAAGACCGCCGACGCGATCGTTTTCATTCGCGGGCGTGGTCAGAAATTGACGTCAGGAAAGAAGACTTTCACGTTGCTCGTAGGCGGCATGCCGGCGTACTTGATGATGCAGATTGGCGTCATCGATGCGCATACCGGCGACGTGCTCGTTTACACCGATCCAATCTTTGCCGGCGACCCTACAACCGCAGTTAACCGGCTTCGCAGTGCCCTCGAAAAAGGATTTAAGAAAGTTCCTGCCGTGAATTAGGGAGACTAGAGTGCTGTTTTCAAATGCGCGTGGAGTAGTCGGTGGAATAGATGCTCACCGGCTTCACGTCTCACGGACAATCGACCCGCCGTGTAAGCCCGCGAGCCCAAACCACGCTGCACCGATTCACAAATGTCCAGGTCTTCCCGTTGAATGCGATCGCCAATGTCCACGCTGGCGCGATTGTGTTCGCGCGCCGCATCTGAGACATCTGTAAAGTAGAAGTCGAAGATGACTTGGGTGCGATCGATTGTGATGGGCCGGACGAGATTCGTATCCATCATACCTTCGTACAAATTGATCATGAAGTTCGGATACAACCAGTAATAAAGTGCGCGCTCGCCTTTGCGCGACTCGTTAAGGTCTTCATTCACCCCACTCGTCATCGGACTCGATTGCAAACAGAAACGTTCGCCGTTTTCAATCGTGTATTGACTGTAATCGAGCACGCTGTCGAGGCCTTTATGAAGGTGCGGCACGTGATAGCCGCCGTCCAAATAGTTGTCGACGAAAACCTTCCAGTTGCAGTTCAGCGTGTATGCGCGACGTTCGAACCAATAAAGATTTGAGATTTCTAGCGGCCTGAATCGATTGCTGAGGTCGCCAAGGAACTGTTCGAGCTTCATGGCATCGCTCGATGCTGTTTCGATCCTGGCGAACACCCATTGCTCCCAAATCGCGGTCTCGATCGGCGCCAATCCATTCTCAGCGCGATCGAAGTTGCAGACGTCATTGAAATCAGGCGTCCCTTTCAATTCACCTTCGAGCGAATACGTCCAGCCGTGGTAAGGACAACGCATCTGCGGGGCGTTACCGGCGGGCTCAGTCATCACCGCTGCCGCGTGATGACGACAGGCATTAAAGAACCCGCGAATCTGGTCATCGCTTCCGCGCACGATCAAAACCGGCTCGCCGGCAATTTCCGTCGTGACGTAATCGCCCGCCTTCGTCAGTTGATCGATGCGCGCAGCGAAGTGCCACGAGCGGCTGAAGACTGTCTCTTGCTCCAGCGCAAATATCCGTTTGTCGGTATACCAGGAAGCGGGGATCGTCGAGGCTTGGTCGAGCGGAAGCGTGGGATCGTAACTGTCGATGATGTCTTCCAGAGATTGATTCACAGTTGGTAAGCGGCTCTGCCGCCCGATGTGCGGAAAGGCTCTGCCTTTCCGGGATGACTTTCACCAATTTCCTCCCTCTCGATTCGAAGCGTAGCCTCGAATCGAGAGGGAACTAAATAGAATCAGCTTGCGGTAAGGCGAAGCCTTACCGCACATCAGGCGGCGTAGCCGCACAAAACAAAATCGGACTCAAACAACTGGCGTCGCTGTCTTATGTTTCGGATTGTAGAACGGTGTCTGCATGACGCGCGCGCCGACGCGGTGGCGAATCGCTTCAACCGTCATTTCAATTTCCACGCGTGTGCCCGGTTTGGCGAAATCACCTTTGATCGTCGCCAGTGCAATCATCTTCTTCAAAGTGGGCGACCAGGTAGTCGATGTGGCTTTGCCAAGTTGCGTGCCGTTGCTATAGACCGGAACCGCGACGCGCGAAGCGATCGGCGAAATAGCGGGTGGCAAGCCCACCTTTTCAAAAATGCTTTCGACCTCGGGCCAGGCTATCTCCAATCCGACGATTTGCCGTAGCGCGCCGCGCCTGGATTCTTCTGCCAGCGCTTTCTGGCCCACAAAATTTGCCTTGTCGAGACTCACCAAACGGCCGAGTCCCATTTCATAAGGCGAATATTTCTGCTCATCGATCAGAGCTTTCTTGCTGCTGTTGAAGTCGATATCGATGAGCAGCAGGCCTGCTTCAATACGCGCGACATCGAGCGCCAACATGCCCGTCGGTTTGATATCGAAGGCGCGGCCGTATTCGACCAAAGCGTCCCAGACGCGCAGGGCATCATCGACCGGTATCCAGACTTCGTAACCCAAATCTCCGGTGTATCCGGTGCGTGAAACCTCAACCGGGACGCCGGCAATCGTTCCCGTCGTCACGCGGAAGTATTTCAAGTTCGCGAGGTCGGCGCCCTCGACAACCTGCTTTAGCAAACGTCCCGACGTTGGCCCTTGCAGCGCGAGCGCGGCAACAGTTTCTGAGATGTCTTCGATATCGACGTCGAGGCCGACCGCGTTTTGGGTGAACCATCGCAGGCTTGGATCGGCCGCCGTCCAGCGGTAAACATTCTCTTCCAGGCGCGACACGGTCCCGTCGTCTATCACCTTGCCGTGTTCGTCGCACCAAGGCGTGTAGATGACCTGGCCCACCGAAACCTTGCGCATGTCGCGCGTGATGATCCGATCGACGAGCCGGGTCGCATCCGGCCCCGTGATGCGATATTTGAAGAGCGGCGAGATGTCGATCAGCGCCGAAGAGTTTCTGATCGCGTTGTATTCGTGATCGTGATGCGTCTCGTACGCACTGACCGCGTAGTAGCCCGACCACTCGCGATAGTTCAAGCTTTCGCAGAGCGCAAACGTTCTTTCGTGAAATGGACTTCCTATGGGCATATGGTTTTTCTCCCTTCTCTCGTTGGGAGAAGGGTTGGGGATGAGGGAACTACTGAGCTGCTAAGCCCTCACCCTAGCCCGCTCCCAGAGGGAGAGGGAACGCAATCTATGAACACCCTTTGTCAGAGCGAGAGATTATAGTTATGCTCACGATGTACGAGCAAGAAACAGTTTGGCCCTCCGTCTAAATGTTTACGTGGAAGGCGGGATGATATGAAGTTGAATTACCGAATACGTCAATCAGCGGCTGTCATAATCGCGATAATTTTGATTGCCGCGGTCGGCAGCAAAGCATACGCGCAAAAAAATAAGGCAAAGAAACTCGCAGAAGCTTCACGCGAAGCCCAAAAGGCTTCAGATGCCTTTTCCGAAATTATGAACATTGCGGAGAAGGCGATTCCACAAGGCTTGTTGGATCGGGCCGAAGCCATTGCGGTTTTCCCTGACGTTATCAAGGCCGGTTTCATTATTGGTGGACGCGGTGGACACGGCGTCATCAGTCGCCGAGTGAAAGGCGGGTGGAGTGCGCCGGCGGCTTTCGATCTGGGCGGCGGCAGCGTGGGGTTACAAATCGGCGCGAGCAAAACTGATTTTGTGCTGCTGTTCATGAACGATGACGCGCTCGGCGGTTTGTTGAAAGACAAATTCGAGATCGGCGGCGAGGGTAGCGCTGTCGCGGGACCTGTCGGTCGCACGGCATCAGCCTCGACTGATGCGCTCTTGAAAGCTGGAATTATTTCTTATTCGCGCAGCAAGGGCTTGTTTGCGGGACTTGAAATCAAAGGCGTTGTGATCAAGCCTGACGACGACGAAAATGTCGCCGTGTACGCTTTGAAGGGAAAAGAGATCCTGTCGCCCACGCAATCCTGGACGATGACGAAGATGCCTGCCGGCGTGAGGATCTTTCCGCGCACGCTCGCTCGATATTCAGTTCGAAAATAGTGAGCGCAGGCATCTTGATTGCGGTTCACCGGCATCTGTGCCGGTAGTTAGGCTGATGAGAATCCATAGATGAGAAACATGAAAATCTTCAAACAGTTCACACTAGTCTCCATCATTTTGATGTCGATTGCAGGATCGGCCTTCGCCCAGACAACGCGCGAACGCAGTGCAAAGAAGATGCGCGCCGCCGCCGATCAATCCGCAAAGGCTGCGCGTGTCTTTAATGAGATTATGGATACGCGCGAAAAATCTATTCCGCGTGACTTACTCGATCGGGCTGAGGCGGTTGCAGTTTTCCCGGGCGTCTTGAAAGGTGGCTTCATTGTTGGCGGGCGCGGTGGCAGCGGCGTGATCAGCCGGCGGGTCGCAAATGGTTGGAGCGCGCCGGCGTTTTTTGATCTCGGTGGTGGCAGTATCGGTCTACAGATCGGCGTGGCATCAACCGATTACATTCTCTTGTTCATGAACGAACGCGCGGTCGATTCGTTGCTCAGCGATAAGTTCGAAATCGGCGGCGAAGGAAGCGCCGCGGCCGGCCCAGTGGGAAGATCGGCCAGCGCTTCAACTGATGTGAAGCTCAACGCACAGATTCTTTCTTACTCGCGAAGCAAGGGCGCGTTCGCCGGACTTGAGTTGAAAGGCGTCGTCATCAAGCCCGACAACGATGACAACATGCAGGTGTACGGCATGAGTGCGCGCGATATCCTGACTGGACCAGACAAAATTGCGATCGACAAAATGCCGGAAGGTGTTCGCGTCTTTCCGCAAACTCTGGCGCAGTATTCAGTTCGAAAGTAGCAGTCACGTGGGTACGCACACCTCCGGTGTGCAGAGTGAAGGGATGCCCACCCAAGGGAACAATGAGCACACCGGAGGCGTGCGTACCCAAGGGAACACCGTCAATGACAGGCCGGTAACCTGAAAGATCCGATGCGCGTGTGCCACTTGAAAGCGCCGGTCTCCTCGCCGTATTCGGCCGTGTACCAGAAAACGCAGTCATCGGTCGGATCCACCGACAAAGTGCTGTAATCACCCCACCGCGTCAGCTCATCACACTTTGGCTTTCCCTGGGAATCAAGCACGGGATTGCCGCTCTGGTCGAACACCGGACATTGACAGGTGCCGTTCGCCTGTTTGCATCTCTGCGTACCGCTACCATTTTGGATGATGACCTCACTTCCCAACTGATTCAACGGATCGCTCGGTGCTCGGCTGGAAAAGCGAATCCCCGGAAAGATAGTGCTGCTCGATATGTCGTAACCAGCCGCTATATTGCCGCTGCGATCAATCGCGAGGCTCGACATCCAGCGATGGTTCTGATCCGGAGCATAGGTGGATTGCTGGAATACCGTCGGAGTGCCGGCGGTCAGATTCCGCAACTCATACCAGCGCACGCCCGTGCGCGGATTTGGCGGCCCCGTGTCGACGGCATGACTGACGAGCAATGATTCGTGATCCGCAAACCGCCGGTAGGCGAGCCGGAACATGAGGCGCTCGCCAAGCGTGTCCAGTTTTTCCGGACTTCCCGTGCCTGGCTGTGGTACGCAATTTTGGCCACTGCCATTACAGGCAAGCGTGAAAGCTGTTACCGGGATTGTCGCGTCCGGATTGTGAGCCGTGCCGGTGCCCAGAGTGGTTTTACTGGACGTCGTCCAGTCGAGGTGAAACTTCCAAAAGCTAAGCGACTTGGAATCAGCGCCCAGCGCCAGAAGATAATTGGGCGAGCCCGCGGGCGGCGCCGCCGGCCCATTCGGGGCACCGCTCGCGTCAGCGAGTGATGAAGTGGCGCCGTCAACATCAGAGGGAAGCAGCCCGAAGAAACTGGCGCTCAACTGAAAGCACTGCTGTGAGGCCATCTGACCAGACAACATTTTCGCGCGATCGTATGCGCACACGCGCGAGCCGGTGAAGCGATCCTGCGCATTGAACATGTTGAAGGTAACGTAGTACCCGTCCGGCCAGACGCCAATTTTCGGATAGTCGTCAAAAGCAGGATAAGTAAACTCGTACAGGTGGTAAGTACCGGTAGCATCCGGGCTGGTCGAGACCGCCACGCATTGTGAGAAACCCGAGCTGACGGAGAATTGCGCCAGCACCC
>DATLVM010000489.1:0-16010 GCA_035577445.1 Pyrinomonadaceae bacterium | reverse complement strand
ACCTGCTCTTTTTCTGAATGACCTCGACGTTAGACCCTTTCCGCTGCTCATAACCGTCGTACTGAGCCATCACCTCCCATGGTCCCTGCTCCAGCGTGTAGCTGAAGCTCCCGTCGTCTTCGGTTTTCGTGTCCAAGATATTTCTCCCGCCCTTGAAGGTCACCACAGCACCCGCCGCAGGGACGTCCGTTGGTTGCCCGGCAGAGTTGATGAGTATGACCTTCCCCGTCACTGTACCGACCTCCGAGAGTGGCGCGCTTACAACAGGCAGGGACGCGCAATGGATTGAAATTATAAGCAACGCAATGGTGATTCCTTTGGATTTCATGGGGCGCTCCCGTCAGGTGATGCTTCGGCACTACCCCTTTCTCCGCGGTGAGGAGTGAGGTACACATGTTCTACTTTCATTACTCCGCCAGCCTGCGGTGAGGTAGGATCGGCGTACACAAGCAACCCTATGCTACCCCACTTGAAAGTCGACTTGCTGTCAAAGAATTCTGGGTCGGAAAAGGTGGCGGTGTCTTTCGTCGCGTATCCAGGGTCGCTCCGGTACGTTATGTGAAACTTGAAGTGGGTACCCGCGGTATCGGTGTTTGTGACATCCGCGACAACGTGTATTGCGTCAGTTTGATTACAACATTTACTGAACATCAAGGTTCCGTCGCCGGCAAGCGGTTCACCGACTTTCCTGTTGTCTTTGAGAACCCACCCCTTTAGGAAGAGGGTCCCTCCTGCCTTCGTTAATTCGAACAAGTAACCGCTATGACCGTCCTCCTGGGCCCACAACACCCAATCGGCCTTGTCGCCTGCTTCAAAACGTATTTTCAAATCTGCCGTGTAATCATAGAAGGCCCTACCCCCGAGATCTTCTGGCACAGCCATTTGACTCCCACTTATGAGGAGCGCCGCATCGTTCTCTTCGTTCCCCTCGCCTTTCACCAGACTCCATGAACCTGGAACTAGACGCCACGTTTGTGGCAACGTCTCTTTCTCCGTGAGAAAGAAATCGTACTTTCTTTCTGTGGGATAGGCGGGAGGTCCGTTTACTATGGGCGGGTCTTTGCGAAGCAAGCGTAGGAGGGTTGGTACGAAGGCAACCAAGATGAGCACAACTGCGACGGCCATTAGCGCACCGAGAATCAATTTGGCGTTTCGATTTGAGAAGTTCAGGACAGATTTCCACCATGCTTGGCGCCTAAGGCGATTGGCGGCGGTCACGACTGCCAACGTCAATTCCGCGGAGTCCCTGAAGTAGTCGATCATGTGCTCCTTCGACAAGAAGTCTCGAAGCGTCTTGATCTTTGTCATATCCGAGTCGGCCGGTTCCAGGGAGACACCTTCCTCGAGCAGAAAGATCAATGTCTCTTTTCGGCACTTGATAGCCTGGAGATACTCCAGTTCGGTTATTGACTTACCTGCGAGGTTACCCTTTTCGGGGATGGATCCGTAGCGCCAGGCAAATATGCCGATATAGGCGTCGCATTTGGCAACGTCAGCGAGACACGTCGTCAGCGGCGCCGCGCCGCTGGCTGTATAGTTCTCCATGCCTTTGACTGTGTGGCCGGCTCTGCGTAACGCAGCATCGACCCGCTGGCGATAGTCTTTGAGATCTTGGTAGCTCGATGAGAGGTAAAAGGTAGCCATGACTGCTTTGGCTCCACGCTGTGAGTGTCAACGATAGAGAGCGCTTGATCTCGCTGGGGACGATCGGAGTTGTACTTCTAGCTGCGTGTCAGAATTTTGGAGCACGTAGTGGAAGATCGCGTCCGCATGGTTAGCGCACCCTATCGATGGGCGAGATGCTAATTCAAGTCGACTGACAAATCAAGAAATTCTTGCAATCCAGAGTTCGCACCGTCCTAACCTCCATCGGGGGCAGGTTTGATGCCGGCCCGTCCTTAGAGAAAAATCGCCGTCTTGATTCAGTTGACGCGTTCCCTTCGCACGACTCTTACGCCGTCGCGCCAATCCTCATTGATATCAAAACGATAAACTTCAATGTCAGGCGCGATGGTCTGCGCCAGCGTACGAAATGACGGGTGGAAGTGAAGCGCGGACGCGACGAGATAAACGAGGGGCGATTCATCACTGATCTCGCGATCGCCGAACAGCTTGGCGGAAGAGATGTGACCGCGCCGCCGATGCGCTTCGACGCGGCGCCAGTAATCGACACCCTGGAAGACGTGCTCGCGATCTTCATTTACTTTCAGTTCGATCACTACCAAACGGCCATCGTGACGCAGCGCGAGAAGATCGATCGGGCGTGCACCTGTTGGTCCGCCATGGGAAGTGCGAAACTGTGCGTGCAACGGCGCGATGATCAATCCCGGATCGAGTTTCGTGATGTCACGACGGAGAATCGATTCGAGCCAGGCTTCGCCGGACGCGCGATACAGCCAATGGCGACGATCGCGACAGCCGGCGTTGCGATACTCTCCCAGATCGCGAAGCAGCTTGAGCCAGTCGCGCGTGTGATAGTCATCAAGCCACCGACGCCTCGATCCTTCCATGCCAAACCAGATCCGATCCTGATTCATTACGTGTCGGACGCGCGCGAACGGCAGGCCGTGATAACGAAGCGTCTGCCCATGCCGCGACGCAACTGCATCGATGGCGTCCGGCACATGAGCGACGATCTCCGCTGTTAGGCTACTTGCTTCGGCTTCATTCACTGGTGGGAAACGAGTTAACCGCTTTCGCCAAAGTTGCTTTCGTTCGAACCGCGCCACAGGTGCGACTTCGTTCCAATGTTCGTCGATCAGCAGCAGCTCGATTCTTTCGCGCAGCGAATCGCGCAACAAGACATGCCGCTGTCGCGCTGGGTCGAGGATTTGTCTTTCGACAACGATCAGCAGCCTCTGAATGGGTGGTCGCTTCGGCGATTGCAGCATTCGTTGAAACCAGAGCAGCGTCGACGAAAACAACGAGTCAACATTTCGCGCATCGCTCTCTGCGACTATGCCCGTGACGGCGACTCGTTCGTGATGCAGGCGCAGAATGATTCGCGCATAACGACCCGGCTGATCGCGGCGCATGCCCGGACTGAGCGCTGATTTCTCGACCTTGGCTGAGAGATAGTCACTGACGAGAGTTGCGAGCTTCTCGCATCGCTCCTGACGCGCCGCCGCAATGCTGGCGACGATTGCTTTCGCCGAAGCGCGCGGAATCAGCTCGACGGTTGCGACCTCGGCTCCCATTCGCCGGCTGGTTTGCAGCACCAGCTTCTCGCCGGTCCAATTCCAACCCTTGACGTGCCAGGTGGTTGAACCAGTTTCAGTCCAGCAGGAGAAAATCAGTCGCGCATGAGCCGCGGAAAAATCGAATTCGTCTTTGTTTACATTCAGCGGTGCCCGACCGTCTATTGATATGAACCAGTCTGGGTGCGCATCGGCGAGTTCTCGTAACGCATCGGCATCGCGTGAGACATCTGAAACGGGTTTGAGTTGAGCGGGGTTTGGGAGAGGCATCGCGCGCTATGCTAACATCGAATTTTTCAGTGGCACAGACTTTAGTCTGTGTGAGTGATACGTACCAAAGCGAATCACAAACTGAAGTCCGTGCCACATTTAACTCGCATGAAGCCTGTTTATTTGACCGCCGCCGTGCGCACTCCGATGGGACGATTCGGTGGGTCTTTGAAAGATTGGACCTCCGCCGATCTGGGCGTCGCGGTAGCGAAAGAAGCTTTGCGCCGCGCGAAAGTTGCGCCTGAGCAAGTTGAAGATTCAATTTGGGGATGCGCGCGCCAGGCGGGCGGGGGACCGAACGTCGCGCGACAAATTACCTGGCGCGCCGGCGTTCCCGATCGCGTGCCGGCGTTCACGGTTAACCAGGCCTGCGGTTCGGGATTGCGCGCGATCATTCTCGCGGCTGAGAAAATAATGTTGGGCCGCGCGCATGTGGTGCTCGCCGGTGGAACTGAAAGCATGTCGCGCGTGCCTTACTTTGCTGAAGGCGCGCGGTGGGGCGCGCGCATGGGCCACGTCGATCTGGTCGACGGCATGTATCGTGACGGCTTTAACGATCCCCTGTCGAAGATGGTAATGGGCGAGACGGCGGAAGAACTCGCCAAGCGTTATGAGATTGCCCGCGACGAGCAGGATGAGTATGCATTGCGATCTCAGCAGCGTGCGGCCGCGGCGATCGAGGCTGGAAGGTTTGCTGATGAGATTGTTCCCTTGGATATCAAAGGTAAAGGCCCCCTCTCCCTTTGGGAGAGGGCTGGGGTGAGGGGCGAAGCTAGCGCGACCGTAAGCCCTCAACCTAACCCTCTCCCAAAGGGAGAGGGAAAAATCCTTTTGAAAGATGAACATGTTCGTGGCGATACGACGATCGAAAGCCTGCGCAAGTTGCAACCAGTCTTCTCGAAGGACGGAACTGTGACGGCCGGAAATTCGTCAGGCATCACGGACGGCGCGGCGGCGATGATTGTGATGAGCGAAGAAGCTGTCAAACAATCTGGCGCCGAACCGCTCGCGCGCATCGTCGATTATGAAATCGTCGGTGTGCCGCCGGAGATTATGGGAATCGGCCCAGTGCCGGCTACGCGCGCGATCCTGGAACGAAACAATTTGAAGTTGGATGAAATCGATCTCGTTGAATTGAACGAAGCATTCGCGGCCCAGGTGATCGCTTGTGACCGCGACTTGCAATTCGATCAGGAGCGTTTGAATGTGAATGGCGGCGCGATCGCGCTGGGGCATCCGATCGGTTGCACCGGTGTTCGGATCACGACGACTTTGCTTCACGAAATGAAAAAACGAAACGCAAAGCGCGGATTGGCAACATTATGTATCAGCGGAGGCATGGGAATAGCTTTACTGGTTGAGCGCGATTGACCTCGGTACGCACGCCTCTGGCGTGCCCAGAAAAGGGAGCAAGCCGGAGGCTTGCGTACCGAACAGCCAACCAGCTAAGGCCTCGCGTGCATCGCAGAACGTACGAAGGATCTCTCCGGAAAGGTCAAGTTAGTGAAAAGAAAACTCATAGCATCATCGATTGTCGTGGCGACTCTGATCGCCGGCGTATCTTCTTTGCTGTTCGCACAGCGGCAACGCACCGGCGCGCCGGCGGCTGCTGATGTCGGAAATTACGTGCCCGCGTCGGACGCGATCGCTGTGGTCAACGTCAAGCGGATGCTGAATGAAACTATGCCGATGATTCTCGGCAGCGATCCAGCGAAGCTCGCGCAAGCCAACGCGGAAGTCGATAAGTTCAAAACGAAAACCGGAATCGATCCGCGCTCATTCGATCGCGTCGTGTTCGGTTTGCGTTATACCTATCCGTCGCCGAACACCACAAAGGTCGAGAGCGTGGCTATTGCGCACGGAACTTTCAACGCGAATGGTCTGGCTTCGGCGGTGCGACTTGCCGCGAACGGAAAATCTCGAGAAGAGAAGTATCGCGGCGCCAACATCATCATCGTCAGCATCAACGATCAGATGAAGGTGCTCGGGTTGTTCGACGTGCACGTGAGCGATCTGGCGATCTGCGCGTTGGATGAAAATTCTCTGGCGCTCGGGACGCTTCAGAACGTTAAGGCGGCGATCGATGCGGGCAAGCGAGGTCGCGCTCCTGCCGATCTGATTGCGCTCGCGACACGCGACGGAAACGCGGTCGCGGGTTTCGGCGCGAATCTCTCGGGACAGTTGCTTGGCAAACTCGATGTGGGCAACGATACTCTCGCGAAGGACGTCAGCGCGATTAAGCAGGCTTACGGTTCGGTTGGTTCGACGCAGAGTGATGTCACGATGATGTTGGTCACCCGAACGGATTCTGCGGATGCGGCAAAGAACCTCGGCGATACGGTTGAAGGTCTGCGGCAGCTCGGCTCGATGTTCATCGGCCGCATGGCGCCGCCGAAAAAAGACCTGGCTGAGAGCGCTCTGAACAATCTAAAAGTCACGGCGCGCGGCAACGAGCTGGAGATTCGCACGCAAGTCGCCGCGGCAAATCTCGCGGCGCTGATGAAATAATTTGCGCGGAGCCTCCTAAATAATTTGGAAGCCAAACCCCACGAAGGAAGCGCGGCCCCCGACTTCGCCTTGCCGGACGGCGATGGCGTGACGTGGCGCCTTTCGGATCAGCGCGGCAAGGTCGTCGTGCTTTTTTTCTACCCTGGCGACGAAACTCCGATCTGCACTCGTCAGATGTGCTCGGTTCGTGATCGGTGGGAAGACTATGCCGCGACGGGCGCCGAGGTGGTGGGCATCTCAACCAATTCAGTCGAATCACACAAGGCGTTCGCCGAGCATCACGAGCTGCCACTGCGGTTACTCGCGGATGCCAATCGTAAAGTCGCGGACATGTACGGCGCTCAGTCATTGATTCCCGGCAAAGTTGCTCGATCAGTTTTCGTAATCAATGCGCAGGGCGTGATTACATATCGCGACGTGCGGCTGCTCGGCTTATTCAAGCCTAAAGACGACGACACGATTGCGGCGATTAAGGCAGCGCAGAGATAAGTTTCGAGTTAGCACAGTGTCAGAACCGGGAGCGGTAGCGACCGGATCGAGATGCATTCCTCGAGTTGGAAGAGGTTCTCGTTCTTACAACGATGTCCCATGATCCGGTCGCTACCGCTCCCGGTTCTGACACTCCACGATCGGCTCGCTACCGCTCGCGGTACTGACACGGCTATAATCCTTCGCTGAGGTAATCCATGTCAGACGAAATCAAATGTGCCCGTTGTGGGCAGAAGCGGCCGGCGCTTGGCTATGCGCCGCTGCCGACTGAACTCGGACAAAAGATCGGCGCTGAAGTTTGCGGAGCCTGCTGGTCTGAATGGTTGTTGGCGCAGACGCGCATGATCAATCACTACGGCCTCGACCTTACCAATCCTGACGCGCAAGGTTTTCTCATGGACAACATGAAAGGTTTCTTCTATGGCTCGAATGAGGACCTTGCTCAGATCGATACGTCGAAGGAAGGCTCGATTAAGTGGTAAGTCTTCGTGATTTTCTGAAACCGCACCGTATTCTCCAGCGTAAAACTCATTTCCTGTAGGTGCTCGATCACGTCGGGATCTGCCCAAACAGCTAAATCGGAATCCAAATCTTTGTATTGTTAGTAGGAGGAATTTCCCTTGTTCACTCGCAATCTCTTTTCACGGTTTTTCATGTTGGCGACTGCGGTCGCCTTTTTTGTTGTCGCTTCGACGGCGGCATTCGCACAGACAAAGCTGTTGCGCTTCCCGGACGTCAACGGCGATCGGGTGGCGTTCACATACGCCGGCGACATTTGGACCGCGCCGGCGGCGGGTGGCACTGCGATTCGCTTGACCGCTCATCCGGGCATGGAAGTGTTCGCGAAGTTTTCGCCCGACGGAAAATGGATTGCGTTCACCGGCCAGTATGACGGCGACGAACAGGTCTACGTGATTCCTTCGACCGGCGGTGAGCCGCGACAGCTCACTTTCTATCCGGCGAAGGGCCCGTTCACGCCGCGGTGGGGTTGGGACAATCAGGTTTTTGGCTGGAGCAAGGACGGCAAGCGGATCATTTTCAAATCGCAGAGAGATTCATGGACGCTGCCAATCGCGCGGCTCTACACGGTGGCGGTCGATGGTGGGCCGGCCGAGGCTTTGCCGATGCCGGAAGCAGGTTCGGGCGATTACTCGCCCGACGCCACGCGCATGGTCTACTCGCCACAGTCCCGCGACTTCCGTCCTGAAAAGCGTTACAGCGGCGGTGAAGCAAACCGGCTCTACATCTTTGATTTGAAGTCTTACGAAGCAAAACCGATTGCCGAAGGCCCGCGGGCGACACGTGATGCAATGTGGATGGGCGACACGATCTACTACAACTCTGATCGAGACGGCCATTTCAACTTGTACGCGTACGGCGTCTCGAACGGAAAGACGACGCAGGTCACTCGCAGCAAAGAATGGGACCTGCGCTGGCCCAGCTCAGATCATCAAAGCCGCATCGTTTACGAGATGGCCGGCGAGCTGCAGATCCTGGATGTAAAGAGCGGCAAGACGTCGCCCATCTCGATCACAGTTCCTGACGATGGTCTGGCGCGTCGTCCGAGCCGAGTCTCAGCCGCGAACAACATCGAATCTTACGACCTGAGTCCAAAAGGTGAGCGGGGATTGTTCTCCGCTCGCGGCGACATTTTCACCGCGCCGATCGAAAAAGGACCAACGCGCAACCTTACGCATTCATCCGGCGCGCACGACAAATGGCCCAACTGGTCGCCTGATGGTTCGCAGGTCGCTTTTATCTCAGACATGAGCGGCGAAGAGGAACTCTACGTAGTGCCGCAGGATGGCTCGAAGCCGCCGATGCAAATTACGACTGGCGGACAAGCCATGCGTTATCAACCTGAGTGGTCGGCTGATGGAAAGCGCATCGCGTTCGGCGATAAAGAGGGAAAGATTTTTGTCGTTACGCTCGCGGACAAAAAGATGACGCAGATCGTTGATGCACCACGCGGCCAGATTCGGGATTACGTGTGGTCGCCGAGCGGCAATTATCTAGCGTTCAGTTTTGCGACGAACGGAAATGGCTTCTCACAGATTCACATCTGGAGCGCTGCGGACGGTCAGGTCCATCGCGTGACCGATCAGATGTTCAATGCTTTCAATCCTGTTTGGGATACGACGGGCAACTACCTCTACTTCATCAGCAATCGCGAATTCGCGCCGCAGATTTCCAATGTCGAATTCAACTATGCCACGAATCGCGATTCGTACATTTACGCGATGGCTTTGCGCAAAGACGTGAAGCATCCGTTCCCGCCTGAGAGCGATGAAGTGGCGGTAACGAAACCGAAAGACGAAGGCGCGCCGTCCGAACCAAAAAAAGAAGGCGAAGGCGAGAAGCCTGCCGACGCCAAGCCCGCCACTCCGCCGGCGCCGAAAGCGATGACCATCGATTTCGACGGCATCAACAATCGCGTCGCGCGTGCCCCGCTGGGCGCGGACAACTATGGTGGACTTGCGGCCAAACCCGGCTTCCTCGTTTACGGGGTTGGGCCGGCTTTTTATTACGGCCGCCAGGGTGATCGACCGGCGCAACTCAAACTCTTTTCTCTGAAAGATCGCAAAGAGACGACGCTGATTGATGATTTGGGTGGCGGCTATGCCATGTCTCGCGACGGTTCGAAGATCCTGGCCCGACAGGGACCAGGCTTCGGTCTTTACGATGCGACTCCGCAAGGCGACAAGAGTCGCAAACCAGTTTCGACCGCGGGCCTTGTGGTTGATCGGGTGCCGGCCGAAGAGTGGAACCAGATCTTCAACGAGGTTTGGCGACGCTATCGCGATTGGTTCTATGTACCGAACATGCACGGCTTTGACTGGGTGGCGCTGCGCGAGCAGTACAAGCCCCTGCTGCAATACGTCAAGCACCGTTCAGATTTGAATTATGTGATCAGCGAAATGATTTCCGAGCTGACGATTCAGCACGCGTACATCGAAGGCGGCGACTTTTTGATTCCGCCGCGCCCGCGCGTCGGACTACCGGGAGCGCGCTTCGAATTGGACACGGCGTCGGGTCGCTATCGCGTCGCGCGAATCTTTGAAGGCGAGAACGAAGAAGACATCTATCGTTCGCCGCTCCGAGAGATTGGCGTGAACATCAACGTCGGTGATTACATCCTGGCGGTAGATGGCGAGGAACTGAAAGGCAACGACGACATCTATCGTCTGCTGCGCAACAAGGCTGACAATCCAGTCTCGTTGACGGTCAACAGCAAACCAACGATGGCAGGATCGCGCGTCGTCTCGTATCGTCCGATCGCGGATGAAACGAGCCTGATCTATCTCGATTGGATTACCAGGAACCGCAAGCGCGTCGAGGAAGCAACGAATGGCCGGGTGGGCTATATTCACATTCCCGACATGGGCGCAAACGGCATTCGCGAATTTATCAAGTGGTACTACCCGCAAATCGACAAGGAAGGCCTGGTCGTCGATGTGCGCGCGAACGGCGGCGGCAATGTGTCGCGCATGTTGATTGAACGTCTGCGGCGCAAACTGCTGGGCGTGAACTACTCGCGCACAGATGACATTGGCAACACTTATCCCGACGGTGTCTTCATCGGGCCAATGGTGGCCATCCTGGATCAGAACTCCGCTTCGGACGGCGACATCTTTCCGTACATGTTTCGCGAAGCGGGACTTGGACCATTGATTGGCAAGCGTTCGTGGGGCGGGGTGGTTGGCATCAACAATCGCGGTCCGCTAATCGACGGTGGAAATATTTTCGTGCCGGGCTCAGCGCTGACCAATGCCAAAGGTGAATGGATCATCGAAGGCCACGGCGTCGATCCAGACA
The DNA here is from genome assembly GCA_035577445.1 of Pyrinomonadaceae bacterium. Taxonomy (GTDB): domain Bacteria; phylum Acidobacteriota; class Blastocatellia; order Pyrinomonadales; family Pyrinomonadaceae; genus UBA11740. Next base: position 5,730 of record DATLVM010000489.1, on the reverse strand, counting down.
TCGACGTCGACAATGATCCTGCTTCAGAGATTGCCGGAAAAGATCCGCAGCTTGAACGCGGCATCGCAGAAGTAATGTCGAAGCTGAAAGTACCGGTGAAGTTGCCGGGCAGACCTGCGCCGCCGGTGAAAACGATCAGATAGTCAGAGAATCAGCCGCAGATAAACGCGGATACGCGCGGATAAGAACCAAAGTATCTCTAATTCCTATCTGCGCTGATCCGCGTTCATCTGCGGCCTAATTCGGTTTGATCGTCAGTTTCTCCAGCGCCACCATCGCGGGCATGCCTTTATGTTGAAAGCATCGCTCGCCGGCCGCATGAACGCGGCGCTTGCAGGGTGTGCCTTTCTTTGTGCGCGCGCCGCAGATGTAGACCTCATCGTTTGAAACCGGGGCCAGTTGATTCGATTGGGCGCGATTAGATTGTGCGACGGGCTGTTGGTTCGACGTACCGAACAACGGAGAGTTCGCGGCGCGCTGAATGATTAAAGGCGGTGGAGAAGGTCGCAAGTATCTGCCAAAACCAAACGCGGCTGCGGTGACTAACGCCAAAATAATTAGCGGACGATACGCCGCCCAACCGCCGAGCCGTCGTGCGCAGTGTCCACACAGAGAGCGGCGCAGCAATCCACGCCAGCCCGTGAATGTCAGGCGCTCACCACATTCCGCGCAGAAGTTGGCTTGATGCATAGCGGGAGTTGTCCTGCCAGTGCGCGCATTATCTTGCGAGAAACGATTGACTGCAAGAATTTTCTGAAACATCCAAGTTCATGTAAGAAAAAGCGCATCGAAGCACCGTTCCGTCGACGACGGTTGCAAACTTTTAGAACTCAAGGGCATACTCAAGCGCAACCCAGCATCTAAGCTGTTGTTTCGGATCGCATGTCCTTTTTCACACTCAGAAATCGTCGTGCAAAACTGACGCGATTGGTCTTTGCCGTCGCCGTGTTTGCGTTCGTTTTTTCGCTGGCCTTCCTCAGCGTACAAGCTCAACAACCTGACGATGTCATCACAACGGACACCTCGCTGGTGCAGTTGAATGTCGGCGTGGTCGATAAGCAGGGCAACGCCATTACCAACTTATCGCAGAACGATTTCGCGGTTTTTGAAGATGGGAAGCGCCGTCCCATCGTGCACTTCGAACCTGCGGATGCGCCGTTCAGTTTGGTGATGCTGCTCGACATGTCGGGCTCGACCGTGAACTTTCGGCAGCAGATTCGCGGCGCGGCGTTACGGTTTTTAGATGCGCTCGATCCTGAAGATCGCGTGGCGGTGGTCGAGTTCAACGGGAAAGGCGTGAAGTCGCTGCAAGGTTTTACCACTGATCGAAGGCGAATCGCTTACGTGATCACCGAACTTGCGAATGGCGCCGGCGAGACCCCTTTGTACGAAGGACTTAAGTTCTCGCTGAAAGAACTGTCGAAGGAAGGGAAACGCCGCAAAGCCGTCGTCGTGCTCACCGACGGTCTCGATACCGAAGTTCGTAATTCGGATCGATCGATCGTGGGCAAGGCTGATCCGACCGAGATGTCGACCGCGATCAAGGCTGAGAATGCGGCGCAGGTTCAATCTGTACTCAGCGACGCTGATCGACAAGGCGTGACGATCTTTCCCTTGGCGTTACCTTCCGGCGATCCGAAGCGTTTGCCGCTCCCTGATCCGGCGATCACCGCGATGTACACGGCGGCCCGCACGCGCTTGCAGCTCATGGCCGATCGCACGGGCGGACGGCTGCACGAGATTCGGCGGCTGGATGATCTCTCGCGACTGTATGCGGAAGTTGCGGCGGATTTGCGCAAGCTCTACACGGTTGTTTACGAGCCACCGAAGCCCGCGACTCACGACGGCAAGTGGCGAGAGATTCGCGTTGAGATTGCGCGCGCGGACTTCGTCGCGAGTGCCAAGCCGGGCTATTACGCGCGGTAGTCCTTACAGAACCGCGAGCGGTAGCGAGCGGGATAAACATACGCTGCTGCTTCTGATATTAGCGATTTAAATTAGACCTTTAGGAAGTTGAGAATCCGCTTGATCCCGCTCACTACCGTTCGCGGTTCTGTACCAGGCAACTTGAAACGGGCAACCTGAAACCTTAAACTGCCTTGCAATCCATCAAACACGCACCCGTAGCTCAGCTGGATAGAGTACCTGACACGAATCAGGGGGTCGCACGTTCGAGTCGTGCCGGGTGCACCATTTATTTTCTGACTCAAACCAAGCAGAACTATTTGGCCGAAGTCTCGCCCATCTGTAAGATTCCAACGTAACTTCTCTTTAAGATCACTGTTCTCGGACGTGGTTGGTTTCAGCAGGAACGATGGTCGACCCTCAAGAATTAGCAAAGGCATTCGCGGAAATGTTTGGCGCCCAGCCGCGCATCTTTTGCGCGCCGGGCCGCGTGAATTTAATTGGCGAGCACACCGACTATAACGAAGGGTTCGTGATGCCGGCGGCCATCAATTACTTCACCTTTGTTGCCATAGCGCCGCGCGAAGATCGAACAATCACCGTTCGTTCTGATCATTTTCCTGACACAGCCGAATTGAATTTGGATCAGCCGATGCAGAGTCGAAAGCACTGGAGCGATTATCCGCTGGGTGTCGCGGTGAAGTTGGATGAAGCCGGTCATCATTTGAAAGGCGCGAACCTTCTAATTCGCGGCGACGTGCCGATTGGTTCAGGTTTGAGTTCATCGGCGGCGATCGAAGTGTCGACCGCGTTGGCGTTACTTGATAAAGCAGGTCGCTCGATCGATCGGTTGGAACTCGCGAAGATTTGCCAGAAGGCTGAGAATGAATTTGTCGGCATTCGCAGCGGCTTGATGGATCAATTCATCGCGTGCTTTGGCAAGAAAGACACGGCGGTGATGCTCGACTGCCGCTCACTTGAATCGACCGGTTTGCCCCTTCCGGAAGAGGTGAAGCTCGTGGCCTGCAACACGATGGTCAAGCATCAGCTTGCCAGTAGCGAGTACAATGCGCGGCGCGAACAATGCGAAGAAGGCGTGCGCATCCTGTCGAAACATCTGCCGAATATTGAGTCTTTGCGCGACGTGAGCGTTGCAGAACTTGAGCGCCACGGCTCAGAGCTTTCCGATGTCGTCTATCGACGATGCCGCCACGTGATCACCGAGAATGATCGCGTGTTGCGAGCGGCGACTGCTTTGCGCAACGGCGAACTCTCGACGTTTGGTAAGTTAATGGCGCAATCGCATCAAAGCCTGCGCGACGATTACGAAGTTAGCTGCAAGGAACTCGACCTGATGGTTGAGTTCGCGAACGAGGCGCCGGCCTGCATCGGCGCCCGCATGACTGGCGGCGGTTTTGGCGGCGCGACAATCAATCTCGTAACTTCAGCAGCGGTCGAAGAGTTTACGGCGAAAGTCGGCAAGAGCTACGCTGACGCTACCAACATCCGGCCTGAAATCTATGTCTGTTCAGCGGCGGATGGTGCAGAGCGGGTAATGTAATTTGCTGCTGCGCCGCGACTAGTTCTTCTTCGCCTTGTCAGTTGAGGTAGCCGACTGCTTCGGATTGACCGAAAAGTAATCCTTGATGAATCCGTCTATCAAGTCGCTCACCTGTTCGCGAGTAGCCTTTAGGTTCTGTTTTGGTCCGATAACACTGCCGCCAGTAAGCCAAGATGCAGCAAGAAACTCTATTGATGGGTCACGCGAGAGGCGAACGCTTTGAAGCAGTTTTACTTCAGTTTCGATCTCCTTCAGATCAGTTCCCTCGTTCATTGTGAGCGTTATCACGAGGAAAGCATAACTCGGATTCCTCTTGGGATCCGAAGGTGAGACATAGAAGGGTATGCCGGCTTTCTCCAGTTTGGCCGTAGCGTCAGCTTCAACCAGCTTTAGTATTTCCGGTTTTTGTGCTTCCTCCATCCGGTGCGGATAATGACCTAGAATCACCCTAAGACGGACGCCAGTTACGCCGCGAAGATTCCCCTCTTGACCCGCAGTGCCGGCCTCCGATTGCGCCAAAATGGTGCTAGACGCGAGCGATAACAACACCGCCCCCAATAATATCCTGATCATAGTTTCTCCTTTCCTTCGGCCGCTTACTGAGACTAAACCGAAAGCGGCGTTAGCGGAAGGAGCGATCTGCAAAAACGCGAAGAACGCTCTTCCGTACCGTCAAATTGTAGGCGTCGCCAACCTTGGCATCGGTGATTCCCTTGTAAAGTTTGTGACGATTCTTGCATTGAACAAATTCCCTGCAACTCCCGGTAGCCCACTACCCTAGTACGGAGGTAACTGTAGCGGGGGTCTGTCAAATGCACATCCGATTCTTAGCCGGCACATCGTATCCGATACCGTAGCTTCATGTGTTCTGAGCATCTGCTTACGGTATAGTATCGGCGCAATGAAGCTGGCCCAATTCACAACTAAAACTTCTGATCAGCAGCGACTCGGAATTCTCATTGGCGATGTCGTGTGCGACGTTGCTGAACTGGCGCGCGCGACGAAGAGCACGGGCCGAGCGGTTGAAGACTGGTTGGTGAACGTCGACAGCATGCTTGAAGTAGTCAAGCGAGGCGCGCCGGCGGTTGAACAGCTCGCTGCGCTGCTGAATTCAAGCGAGCCTTCGACCGGCCGTGCGGGTGTGTGGGCTCATTCCCTCGATGCGATTGATTTTCTTCCCGCAGTTTATCCAGGCAAGATCCTGGCAATTGGTCGCAACTATGCTGAGCACGCGGCGGAAGGTGGCTCAGACTTGCCGACGGCGCCGCTCCTCTTCAACAAGTTGCCGAACGCGCTTAATGCGCATGGCAAACCGATCGTGCTTCCATCAATCAGCACGCAAGTTGATTTTGAAGCGGAACTCGCCGTCATTATCGGCCATCGTACCAAACTAGTCAGCGAAGCCGAGGCGCTCGATCATGTCTTCGGCTATTCGCTAATCAACGATGTCAGCGCGCGCGACCTGCAATTTGGCGACAAGCAGTGGACGCGCGGCAAGGGTCTGGATACGTTTGCGCCGCTCGGCCCATTCATCACGACACGCGACGAGATCGAAGATGTGCAGTCGCTCAAGATTGAAGGATTGCTCAACGGCGACGTCATGCAATCATCGAATACTGCAAAGATGATCTTCGGCGTGGCGTATCTTGTGTCGTATCTGTCGCAGGGGATTACGCTTGAGCCGGGCGACGTGATCGCGAGCGGCACGCCTGATGGCGTCGGCGCGTTTCGCCAGCCGCCCGTGTTCCTCAAAGACGGAGACGTGTTTGAAGTGAGAATTGAAAAGCTGGGCACGCTGCGCAATCCGGTTGTCGCGGCGAACGAAAATTAGCCGCAGATGAACGCGGATTCACGCGGATCAGTTGCAGCTCATCTGCGTCGATCCGCGTAAATCCGCGGCTAATCAACTTGCCGAATCATTATCGATGCGCATCTGGATCGATCTCGCCAACTCGCCGCACGTTCCTTTCTTTCATGCACTAATTCCCGAATTCACTTCACGCGGACATCAGATCGAAATTACCGCACGCGACTTTGCGCAGACGGTTGAGCTGGCGACGAAGGCCGGGATGGTGCCGCACGTCATCGGTGGGCACGGCGGCGGCACGTTTCGCGGCAAGGCTGGAAATCTGGTGGGACGAGCCGCGGCGCTGCGCAAGTGGGCACGCGACCGGGGAATCGATCTCGCGCTCAGTCACAATTCGTATGCGCAGATTGCCGCCGCGAAACGTGCCGCCGCCGTGCCCACCGATGACGTGCGGCAC
>DATLVM010000488.1:0-4420 GCA_035577445.1 Pyrinomonadaceae bacterium | reverse complement strand
GAAGAACCGCATGCTGATTGACCTAACGACGGGTCCGGTGACTGTGCCTGATGGCTATTCGGGCAAAGGAATGATTGAAGCGGGAATGGTGGCGGCGTCCACAAACTAACGCCGCCATGATCCGGCACGACTTACTCTTTGATTGTTTCGCCGACGCGAATCGTTCCTTCAGTAAGGATTTGCGCGCGCAATCCGGCCCGGTGAACCAATCCGGGCAGAACCTTCGGATGCGAAAGTCTCTGGAGGGTCGCGCAAGGCTCACATAGTTGCAGGCCGCGGGCTTTCACTTCCCCGATCCAAAATTCTTTCCCAACCAGTTGATTAAGGGGAACGCCGCGCGTCACCACGTTGCGGCGCGTGCCGTCAAGTCCAAAGTCGATCTGGAATTCCGATCGAAAAGCTTCGATGGCTTCCGCCTCGACCAGGGTGAGTTCGCGGCGCGGCTCCTTTTTTGGATGGTCAAAGTAACGATCGCCTTCAAGGCCGCGACCGGGGATTGCGCGTACTTCTTCCACCGATTGCAAAGGCCCTTCGGCAACGGGCGTGATGTTGATTGAGACTACAGTGCCTTCGAACATTGGGTTCTCCTTCACGGTACGCACGCGTCCCGCGTGCTGCACGCCAGAGGCGGTACGCACGCGTCCCACGTGCTGCACGCCAGAGACGGTACGCACGCGTCCCGCGTGCTGCACGCCAGAGGCGGTACGCACGCGTCCCGCGTGCTTGCACGCCAGAGGCGTGCGTACCCTAGATTGAAGCCGTGATCGCTTCGTCGAATACTTCCAGCGCTACATCAACGTGGTCACGATCCAAAATCAACGGCGGCGACCAGCGAATTGAGTTAGGACCGCAGCCCAGTAAGATCACTCCGCGGTTGAATGTAGCCATCTCGACGCGATCGCGCAAATCGGGATCGGGAATCTTCGAAGTGCGATCCTTCACGAACTCGACGCCGATCATCATTCCCATGCCGCGCACGTCGCCGATGCAGTCATACTTCGCCATCAACTTCTCGAGACCGCTCTTGAGATACGCGCCCACTTCAGCGCTATTCGCGACCAGTTCACGCTCGAGCAACTCGATCGTTTTCAACGCTGATGCGATCGCTACCGGATTCCCGCCAAACGTTGAAGCATGCGCGCCTTTTTTCCAGTTCATCACGTCAGCGCGCGCGACACACGCACCCAGCGGCAAGCCGGACGCGATTCCTTTCGCGATGCAGACCACGTCAGCCTTTACGCCTGAGTGTTCGATCGCGAACATCTTGCCGGTGCGACCCATGCCGCTCTGCACTTCGTCAGCGATGAGAAGGATTCCATGCTCATCGCATATTCTTCGCACTTCTTTGAGGAAAGCCGCGGGCGCGGGAACATAACCGCCTTCGCCTTGCACCGGCTCGACCACGATCGCCGCGACTTCTTCAGGTGGCGTGGTCGTCTTGAAGAGACGGTTCTCGATCCAGTTCACGGCGCCTTGCGCGACTCCACCGTCGCCGCAGTCTTCCGCGTTGAATGGATTGCGATACTCGTTCGGGAAAGGCATGTGCACGACGTCGAGCACCTGCCGCTTGAAACCCAAACGTTGTGCGGCCTTCGATGAAGTCAACGAAAGGGAGCCCAGCGTGCGCCCGTGAAAACTGCCGAAAAAAGAAATGAATTTCTCGCGACCCGTCGCATGCATCGCCACCTTCAAAGCAGTCTCGACGGCTTCGGTGCCGCTGTTGGCAAAGTGCGTGCGCGTCGGCCCATCAATCGGCACGATTTCATCCAGCTTCCTGGCGAGGTCGGGCATCCCTGAGTAGTAGTAATCGGTGCCGCACATGTGAATCAGTTGCGCAGCCTGATCCTGAATGGCGCGCACGACCTCCGGATGACAATGTCCCGTCGAACACACGGCCACGCCGGCGTTGCAATCGAGGAAAATGTTGCCATCGACGTCCGTGACCCAAACGCCTTCGCCGCGTTCAGCTACAAGTTTAAAGTCCGGTCGCGGGTATGCTGGATTCACCAACCGATCGTCGGCTTCAATAATCGCGCGAGCCTTTGGACCCGGAAGCTCAGTCTTAATTTCAGGTCGTCTTAATGCAATTGCGGTGGCCATCATCTCTTGCTCCTTGTGCTTGAAGAAACCAAAACGGCGACACTTGTGACAGTGCCGATTGAGAAGCGTGTGTTGATGATTGAAAACTAATCCGCGAAGAGATTCGCGCGGGTGTCGAGCGGCTTAAGGTGTAATTCGTATCGACTCAACATGGCCTTAGAGTGACACGATGATAACACCGGAATTGATCCATTTCTAGCGGTCCGCCTTTCGCAAAAGTTGCAATTGCGAGGCTGCCTCGGTTTTCATAGGCGTGCTAAGTCAAACGAAACGTCCGATCTGTCGATACGGAAAGGCAGAACGTCAATGAGGAAAGCTCGAGAATTCCAAACCTTTAATTAGCCCGCTGGAACTGCCACTCACGGCGCACGAACCATCTGGAGCAACAGCCGCACTAGTAATTTTCACTGTATCAGCTTCTAGCGACGCCAAGTCGTTGCGCGACCTAGAAAGCTTTTCCGCTTAGTTACACCGCATGATATACCTGCGTAACTGCGACGAGGACAGCTTCTTCAGCTAGGACATCGCCTGCCGCTTGCTTGAGTTCGTCAGCATAACGAGCCGCGCTGCCGAAGTTCGTTGATAACGCCAGCGGCAGATCTGTGTAGATTAGATTAATGCGATCCGGCGTCTTGATGCCGGCAAGAGAAAGGTAGCTACCGTCCAGGCCGGGCACAATCGCGCAGCCGCCAAACGCATATGTAAATTCATCTTCAAAGGACAGGAGTAGATTGCGGTAAGAATCAGCAGGTAAATCAGGGACGTACACTTCTACTCTTGCCCGTTCGAGCAGTGGCAAGGAATTGCTCCCTCCGTTTTGAGAACTCTTTCATGCGCTTCAAAGCTTCCCGTTCGGAGATAACCGCGCGCGGGGGCCGTTCGACTTTGAGTTCTTTTACCTTGAGCTTCTTCATTTCGTGTCTCTCTACAATTCACAAAGTTTACGTTCAAGCGCTAACTTGGTTCAAGCCGAGTACCAGAGCACCGCGAAGAAGTGACAGGCTGTGCCGGCGATGACGAACAAATGCCAGGCGAAGTGTGCGTATCGCACTCGATGCGCGGCGAAGAAACCGACCCCGCCGGTGTAGGCCAGACCTCCCGCGAGGATCAATGCGAGACCCGTCAATGGCACGCGTTGCAGAACCTGGGGAGCCGCAATTACCACGAGCCAACCCATCACCAAATAGAGCGTTACTGACAGCCACACATAGCGCGCGCCGAAGAGCGCTTTCTTGATCAAGCCCACCACCGCCAGCCCCCACACCAAACCAAAAAGCGTCCAACCCCACGGCCCACGCAACACCCCCAACGTGAACGGCGTGTAGGTTCCGGCAATCAGAATGAAGATCGCACTGTGATCCAAAACACGGAAGAAGCGCTTCGCTTTGTCGTGTGTGACCGCGTGATAAAGAGTCGAAGCGAGGTAAAGCGAAATCATCGACGCGGCAAAGACACTCACGCCGACGGTATTCCATGCAGTGCCGTATCGCACCGCTGCAACGATCAGGATCGGAGTTGCGGCGATCGCTAATGCGAGGCCCGCGCCGTGACTGATGCTGTTGGCGATTTCTTCGCCGATGGTTGGGCGACGCTCGTCGTGCATGTGGGCATTGTACACCGATCGGCCTTATGGCTCGCACTGAAATCTCAGAGCTTGCGATTCGTCGGCAATCGTCGATCAATTCCCCAACAATGGATGAAGTGGACGACAGGTACCCCCTAACTTGCGTCGTATCAATGCGCTCTCTCCGTAATTCTCCCGAATTATTGATGAGGAGGCTTTATGAACCGAACTAAATTTTGGCCGTTTGGTGCTTTGATAATTCTGGCTGTTGCAGTCGTTGCGGCCATAGTCGCCGCGATGCTGTTCAAGTATCAACGCTCCGCGAAGGCGAGCGCGCTTCCCAACGCGGCGCGCATTGAACGCGTTGACGGGCAAGTTGGAATCAATCAAAGCAGTGACAACTCGGCGAACGCACAAAACGCACAATGGATTCAAGCGACGACCAACATGCCGGTGGGCGTCGGCGACCGCATCTACACGAAAGAGAATTCGAAAACTGAAATAGCATTCAGCGGAAGAAACGTGGCCACGGTCGATCCGAATACATCTCTTGATTTACTCGATCTCTCTCGGGATCGAACCCAAGTCGCGCTGCGTGAAGGGTCAGCGCTGTTCGACGTGGGATCGATTCCATCGGGTGGCTTGTTCGAAGTAGCGACGCCTTGCGGCGCCGTCGATCTTCAGCAGCCGGGTCTCTATCAAGTCGCGATCAATCAGGACGGCAACGCGACCGCGACCGCATTCAGCGGCGCAGCT
>DATLVM010000487.1:0-6171 GCA_035577445.1 Pyrinomonadaceae bacterium | reverse complement strand
CTCTGAAGAATATGCAAGCAGCTTCGTCGAACGAATAATTCTTTCCGTTGATAAACTCGCAGATTTTCCGAGGATTGGCCGAATGGTGCCGGAAGCTGAGCAGGAAAACATTCGAGAACTCCTGTATCACAACTACCGCATAATCTATCGAATTAAGAACGGGATAATCGAAATCCTAACCGTCGTTCATGGCAGGCGAGACCTCGGTTCCTTCAAACCAGCGCCTTGGGATATGGACTGACCTCATGTCCGAGAGTACGAAACAAAAGTCTCACATTTCGTTCACGCTTAACGGCGAACCAGCCGAAGTTGCCTTCGCACCGCACAAGACGCTGCTCGAAGTGCTGCGCGAGGACTTGGCTCTGACCGGAACGAAACATGGATGCGAGTTGGGCGAGTGCGGAACCTGTACCGTGCTGGTTGATGGGAAATCGATCCTTTCGTGTTTGATGTTGGGGCTTGATGCTGAGGGGCGCGAGGTAACCACCGTTGAAGGCATGGCCGAAAATGGCAAATTGCATCCGTTGCAGGATACCTTCGCTGATCTTGGCGCGGCACAGTGTGGGTATTGTTCGCCAGGATTTTTGTTGGCTGCGAAAGAGCTGATTGAGAAATCGCCTCAGCCTTCGCGTGATGAAATCAAAGAAGCGTTATCGGGAAATCTCTGTCGCTGCACCGGCTACATTAAGATCTACGAAGCGGTGGAATTGGCCGCCGCACGCATGCGCGGCGAGCACATGGAATTGCCGCGCGAGAGTTTGTACGGATTGGAATGATGTAGGGGCCGGCCTTGTGCCTGCCCGCGCATTCGAATAACCGACAACGGGCAGGGACAAGCCCTGCCCCTACAGTGATGACAAACGAAAAACCTCTCAACGTAGTCGGCAAGCCTTTCCGTAAGGTTGATGCGCGCGCGAAGTGCACCGGCCAAACTAAGTTTGCCGACGATATCATTCTGCCGCGCATGCTCGCGTGCAAGATTCTGCGCAGCCACGAACCTCACGCGGTAATCAAGAATATCGATATCTCGAAAGCGCTGGCCTTGCCCGGTGTGTTCGCGATTCTCACCGGAAAAGACTTTCCGATTCCGTACGGCATCCTACCTGTCAGCCAGGATGAGCACGCTCTCTGTGTCGACAAGGTTCGTTTCGTCGGCGATCCCGTGGCCGCAGTCGCGGCCATCGACGAAGACGTCGCGTTCGACGCGATGAATCTGATCGAGGTCGAATACGAACGGCTGCAAACAATTACTTCGATCGAAGAAGGTCTGTTGGTTGATGAGCCGCGCATCCATGAATATGGGGATGGCGGCAACGTTCACAAGAAGGTTTCGCTGGAATTCGGCGATGTCGAAGAAGGATTCGCAGAAGCTGATCTCGTTCGCGAAGACACCTTCTTCTATGAAGGCAACACGCACTTGCCAATGGAGCAGCACGCCGCCGTCGCTCATTTCGATCCTGATGAGAAGCTCACGCTTTGGAGTTCAACGCAGACGCCGCACTACGTTCATCGCGCTCTGACGAAGGTTCTCGGAATTCCTGCGAGTCACATCCGCGTGATTGCTACGCCGAACGGTGGTGGCTTTGGCGGCAAAAGCGATCCTTTCAATCATGAAGTCGTGGTCAGCAAGCTGGCAATGATCACCGGTCGTCCGGTGAAGTGCACGCTGACGCGCGAAGAAGTGTTCTATTGCCATCGCGGTCGCCATCCCGTGCTGATGCACGTGAAGACCGGAGTGAAGAAAGACGGCGCAATCACCGCGATGCACTTCAAATCGTTCCTGGACGGTGGGGCGTACGGAAGTTACGGCGTAGCGAGCACGTTCTACACTGGCGCACTGCAAACAGTTACCTATGAGGTGCCGCGCTACAAATTTCAAGGAGCGCGCGTCTTTACGAACAAACCTCCTTGCGGGCCAAAGCGTGGTCACGGCACGCCGCAACCGCGTTACGCACTGGAAGTTCATCTCGACAAGATTGCGGAGCAACTGAATCTCGATCCGGCTGAAATGCGTCGTCAGCATCTCGTTCCGCCGAACTCTGTGACGGCGAATTACCTGCGCATCGGCAGCATGGGTTTGGGCGCGTGCATCGACAAAGTTGTCGAAGGCTCGGATTGGAAGAACAAGTTTTCGTGGGATGGGTCCGCAGGCTCACCTGCTGCGACAGCAGCCGGGACGGCTGCGTACCGTAAAGGGATCGGCATCGCCTGTTCGTCCTACATCTGCGGCGCGGGTCTGCCGATCTACTGGAATAACATGCCGCAATCCGGCGTGCAGCTTCGGCTTGATCGACAAGGTGGCGTCTGTGTGATGTGCGGTTCGACAGATATTGGGCAAGGCTCGGATTCGATCCTCGCGTACATCGTTGCAGAGATTCTCGGAATCGATCCTTTTGATATTCGAGTCGTCACTGCCGACACCGATCTCACGCCGGTCGATCTCGGCAGCTATTCATCGCGCGTTACTTTGATGACCGGCAACGCCGCAATTCAAGCGGCCGAGCGGGCGAGGGAATTGCTCACGATTGCAGTGGCTGAGAAACTCAGTGTTCCGATCGAAAACATCTCATTCGCCGATCGCCGCGCTTTTAATGTCGAGAATCCTGAAATCGGAGTGTCGTTCGCGGAAGCCGTCGTGCTCGCCGAATCAAAGTTCGGCACGATTGGCACGGTCGGTTCGTATTCACCGCCGCGCTCGCCGGGTAAATTCAAAGGCGCTGGTGTTGGGCCGTCGCCGGCCTACAGCTATTCGGCCGCCGTCGCGGAAGTCGATGTCGATCCTTCAACTGGCATCGTCACCGTCGAACGAGTTTGGATCGCGCATGACATCGGCAAGTCGATCAATCCGGTGCTCGTGATGGGTCAGGTAGAGGGCAGCGTGTACATGGGCTTGGGCGAAATCCTGATGGAAGAGATGTCCTATCGCGCAAACCGGAATGCCGTACACAAGTTTCCGTCAATGCTCGAATACAAGAGTCCAACGACGATGGAAATGTGCGACGTCAAGACTTACTTGATCGAAGATCCTGATCCCAACGGCCCCTTCGGCGCGAAAGAGGTCGGTCAAGGGCCGCTGCTTCCTGTTCCGCCCGCAGTCGCGAACGCGGTTTACAATGCAGTTGGCGTGCGCATCGACGAGGTCCCCATCACGCCCGAGAAAGTTTTGAAAGCGTTACGTGAAAAAGATCGCGGTCGCGATCCGCGTTTCGGTCCTGACTCGGTTCCCAACGTTGATTGGCCTGAGCCGCTGCGCGTGTTGACGCCTGCGGAAGGTGGCGACGGAAAAGAAATGCCGAGCGTCGCAGTTCATTCTTGATTGAAACATGAAACTCCCAAACGTTGAAAATGCAGTCGTTGACATTGAGAAGTTGCGCGACTATTGCCTCAATGTGAACCACGAGGAGGGAAAGCATAAGGCTCGACGATTCAGAGAGAAGCTCGGCTTGACGGTAAATGACGCTGAGCGATTGCGTCAGGTTATCTTGGATGCGATATTGCGGACAGACGCGAAGGAACAGAAGCCACCGCAATACGGAAGAAGGTTTACGGTGGAGTTTGAGCTTTCATGGCCTGAGGGGAAATTTATTCTAAACACTGCGGTCGTGCGTACCGCTTGGATTATTAGAAGTGAGGAAGACTTCCCTCGGCTGACGACTTGTTATACGCCACGAAGGAGCGCTTAGAAAATGGATGACATCAAAATACTCGATGTAGTGGCATTGGTCGAAGACCTCGATTCCGAAGGCTTACGACGCGGAGAGGTTGGCACCGTTGTTGAAACGTGGAAAGACGGGGTTTTTGAAGTTGAATTTAGCGACAACTCTGGTAATGCATATGCCTTTGCCGCGCTACGCCCGGAGCAGTTGATGAAGCTTCATTTTCGAAAAGATGAAGCCGCCTGAAAAGATTGACACTCTCGAGAAATGCCGAGCGTCGCGGTTCATTCTTAACCTATGCAGAAATCACTACCATTCATCATCATCATTACTGTCTTAGTCGTCGCGCTTGGCGGCGGATTGTTCCTGTGGAAGCGAAGTGGCGCGACGCCTGCGAGCTCAAACACGACATTCGCGACCGCGACGGCACCTCCGGCTGAGAAAAACAAATCAGCCCAAACTCAATCTCCAGCCGTCGACAACTCTGCGGGTGCGACCAAGCCTAACGTGAAAGTCAGTTCGCCGGTGGTGCTGGAAGAGTACGGCGACTATCAATGTCCGCCGTGCGGTCAGCTCTATCCGGAACTCAAAGAGATCGAGAAGGAATACGGCAACCAGGTGCAGATCGTCTTTCATCATTTTCCATTGATGAAGATTCACAAGAATGCGCTGATGGCGGCACATGCCGCTGAAGCGGCGCGCAATCAAAACAAGTTTTGGGAAATGCATGATCGGCTCTATCGCAATCAGAAGGAATGGTCTGAATTGGGTGATCCAAGACCTGTCTTCATCGATTACGCGAAACAGCTTGGTCTCAAGATCGACCAGTTCACTAGCGATCTCGTCAGCAACATGATCGACCAACGAATCAGCGCGGACATACAGCATGGGTCGGCTGTCGGGGTCACCGGCACACCCACCGTATTCCTCGATTCGCGGCTCGTAAACTATCAAGCCACGAACCTTGAAGGACTGCGTCGCGGCATCAATATCCTCCTTGAGCAGAAGGCGCGGTCTTGATCCCGGAATGTCGTCCGAGCGGATAACTTTGCGTCCTCCCGTTACTTAAACTTCTTAAGCTCAAGTTATTGTTGACATGTCGTACGCTTGTCTCTATAGTGACGTACCCGTAAGGTCGCTTTTGATGCAAGCTTCGGCGCCACCCCCCGCATCAAACGACGGATGCCGATGTTCAAGCTAAAGCGCCTACAAATTACGGGCTTCAAGTCCTTTGCCGATCATACTGACCTCATCTTCACTGGTGATGGAATAACTGGAGTTGTCGGGCCGAACGGTTGTGGCAAGAGCAACGTCGCCGATGCGATCGCCTGGGTCCTGGGCGAACAGCGCGTGAAGCACTTGCGCGGCGTCGAGATGAAAGATGTGATCTTTCAGGGCTCGCGCAACCGCTCGCCCAGCGGTATGGCTGAAGTCGTGCTGCACCTCGTCCGCGACGAAGTAATCGAAGTCGAGCCGGACATCGAAGACATTGATTCGCAACTCGAACAGATCGATCAGAACGCCACGTCGTTTGAAGAGATCGGCGACGTATCAGAACCCGGAGCGGTAGCGACGGGATCAAGTGACGCCGTCGTCGAAGCGAGCACAGCAACATCTGAAGGTTCAGCGCCGGACTCGGCGGCTGCGAACGAATCAATTGATCCGGTCGCTACCGCTCCCGGTTCTGACACGATCGCTCCGGGTTCTGACACAGCCGCCGCCGAATCGAAATCCAAACAAACTCATCATCGTCATTGGCGGCAACGTCGCAGTATTGCGCTCGACTTCGCTCCCGGAGAAGCTGTTTCAGTCACCAGACGTCTGTATCGATCAGGCGAGAGCGAATACCTACTCAACGACCGTCCGTGTCGTCTGCGCGATATCCAGGATCTCTTCTCTGGCACTGGCCTGGCGGGTGGTCATTACGCGATCATCGAACAGGGCCGCATCGGACAGATCCTCTCGGCGAAGCCGATGGATCGCCGCACCATCATTGAAGAGGCGGCAGGCATCACCAAGTTTCGCGTGCGACAGCGCGCGGCGGAAGCGCGACTTGAGTCGGCGCGCTCTAATCTTAGCCGTGTCTCGGACATCATCTCGGAAATTGAGCGGCAGGTGAACAGTCTGCGACGTCAGGCTGCGAAAGCTCGTCGCTATCGAATTCTTCGTGAGGAGTTGCGCGAACTATTGCGCCGCGTTTACGTCGCTGAGGATCGCAGCCTGACGACGCTACTTGAACAGAGTCAAAAGCAACTGGACGCAGCGACCGAAGAAGAACACCGACTGACAGCCGACCTGGCTCTGCGCGAAGAGTCCAGCCGCGCGGCGACTCACCAGGCGCGCGAACTGGAAGATGAATTGGCGCAGGTGCGCGCGGCCGTGGCTGATGCTGCGTTGCAACGCGATCGGCGATTGCGTGAACGCGTTTACCAGGAAGCGCAAATAGAGGGGCTGGCCAAGCGTCGCACCGAAATTGAAAAGGAAGTTGAATCACTGAGCGCGCGGTTATTGGTCA
>DATLVM010000486.1:0-3390 GCA_035577445.1 Pyrinomonadaceae bacterium | reverse complement strand
GGTTTGTCCGCTGCCGTCGCCCGTGTCAGTCTCCATGAGGGCGACCGCGCTGGTGCGCAGGTCATACATGAGACCAATCGCAGTATTCAACTGCGCCGGATCGCCATTGAAAGTGTTATGCAGCGCGTTCAGCAATGCGCTGTAGTTATAGGCGAACGCGTCAATGCGTGTGCGCGCCTGCGTGCCCGTGGCAAAGTCGGCGATCTTGCAATTCGGTCGCAGCGGCCACACTCCGGCCGGGTCGAACAAAATGGGTGTTCCGGCATAGGCAAAACCTGTTGCCGTCTTCACTATCTGGCGACCGGCGGCTATCTCGCCGAACCGGTAGTAGTGCGCCGGATCCTCCGGGCCCTGAAACGGACTCACTGACGTACCTTCTCCTTCAAGTTTGATCAGGTCAATGGCCCGACACGCCGCGTCGACGCCGGTGATCGTGAACAGCCTGTCGCTGCTAAACCAGTTTGCGTTAACCACCTGCGGCGGCGCACTGGTTTGGACGAAAATCGAAGGCCCCAATTTCCGGATCTGTTCCTTGATGGCGTCGTAGAACGCTCCGATCGTTGCATACTCTACGGCCTCTAACGCCTCAGTCGGTATTTTCACCGGGATAGGGTGCTCAGGCTCTTCAATATCCATGAACGTGCCCTTCACCAGATTGATCGAAAAAGCCTCGATTCCGACTTTAAGGTCTCCTACGTTCATCGGCAGAGGGCCCGGATATTTCGGCGCAAAATCCGGCTGGTTTATGGACGGATCCCCGCCGTTAGGAAACTATTCAAGTTGTGGATCGTGTACGCCTCGGCCGTCAGTCAGTTGAGACGGACCACTGGAAACAATCGAACTGTGTTTTCACTTGCGAGGAGCCGAGCCAGCGATCTGGCTCAGTTTGATCGAGTTAATGTACAAGCTGGTCACCGTCGCTGGCATTTACAAGTGACGGTTGCCTTGCCTAGAACGTCGCGGACTGTATCATAGAGCAACGTCTTCGGCAATGACTTCTTGCCGCCAATAAATCGAGATCATGGAAGTTATCAGGACCTTAATTAACCGGACTTCAGAGCTTAGGAAGACACCTCATTTATTGACCTCTAGAAAGGTAGACCGGTGCCCTGACACGGCAGAGGTCTCGGGTTCAAGTCCCGACACGCCTACGCCAACTTGCAATTCTGTAGTCGAAGCCATCACCGTCTAGTTTTCTGAATTGAGAATTCGGAGGGCACAGGAACGCCTTGGCCGTGGATATCTGCTGCCGATTATTAAGATGCCTGTTCGATAAGTTTCAAGTGCGCGGGCTTCTTGGGATTGAAGGCGAAACTGCAGTTGGGGCACTCTACATCGCCGTCGCTTTTAGCCATCTTCAATGCAGCCCCAGCGAGAAGTCCCAACTTTGATGTGACTTTCGCGCCAAGTTCAACCTGTTGTGGCATGTATTTGAGATAGCGTAGCGTCTCGCTTATGTTGCTATGGCCCGCGAATTCTTTAATAGCGAGAAGCGGCATTCCTTCGAGTGCTAATGTGCTGAGGCAAGTATGTCGAAGATCATGAATAGTCCACCCGCCTGGTACTCTCTGACCGTATGGGATATTAAGGCTTTCAGAAACAGTCTTTAGTGAGATACTCTCCAACGCTCGGCGAGTTCCTTTGGGGTCATATATTGTCTCTCAAATTCTTCACGTTCTTTTGGTTCTCTCGGTATCTCGGTGAACTCTTTGGTGGGCATAGATCGCTCCTATGGAAGTAATGGTAAGAACACTCGTCCGAATCCAAGTGGATTCGGCGCGGCTGCCGAAGCACGATCTGTGCCAGTGCTATTTCGTAATGCATAGCAACTGATTCTTCTTGCGCGAGAATGCGCTAACTGCCGTGATTCATATAGCGTGAGCGCCAAGAGACTGCCTGAATTGCTGATTTATTTCGCTGATATCGATCCTTGATGACCGTTTTTGAGAGGTCTTTCCTCTCAGCGGAACTCTCACCGGAGTTAACGGGGTGTGACCAAAGGTCAGCAAGCTCTTAGGTTAACCAGACGGCAAGTTTACTTTACAAAACGCAAGTAAACTTGCCGCGTGGAGGCGGTGATCCTCGTTAAGAAATCGTGCGACGAGCTCGCTTCAAGACAATCCAGGTTAAGACGCAATAGCTTTATCAGGGACATCCCAAAGAGAGACGCGCCGTTAGCGCCTGGGATCTTCAATGTCAAACTAGAAGAGCGTAAGTCTTCCGACGTTGCTGCCAGAAACTCTCTGGCGGCGCGCTCGGCCTGGCCCATCAGCAGCAGCGCCTCACCATAGCGAACGTGGATCAGGTCCAGAGCCCGCGGGACGGCGTCTGGCGCCGAGCGCTCGTGTAACATCGTCTCGAAAGTGCTCACGCCTTCGCTCTCCATCGCCGCTGCCTCCCTGGCCTTGCTTGCCTGGCGCTCAGTCGCTGCCTGTGAAGCCAGACTGTCCGCAGTTTCCAAACTGCAAAGATAGTTGCGTGGATATTTCTCGTGCAACTCTCGCGACAGCGCTAACGCCTCTGGGAAACGCTTCTCCTTTTTGTATATAGCGATGAGCAGAACCCTTGCATCGTCACGCGCCCACTGACCCTCCTTCGCAACGCGCTCGAGGGTCTGAATCCCCCGCTTCTTCGAACCGTGTACTCCGCCGATGCTTGCCAGCATTCTTATGGGCAGTGGCAGTGTGCTCACAATGTAGTCGTACATCCCGATTATTAATTCAGCATCATGGAAGTTCGGATCCAGTTTTATCACGTCACGCTGCTTGTCGATACCATCTGACTCGGAACGCAGGGCAGCCATAGCCCAGCAGTTTCTTGCTGGGAAGCGACGACAGGGTCGGAGATCGGAGCCACTCGCGCTAACTCAGCTCTCACGATTTCTCCGACAACTTGCTTTCGGACTTTTCGCGTTGCCGTACGGGGAAAATCTTCGCCTGGCCAAATAAACCAACGATGGATTTGCTGATGGGGCGCCAGTAATTCATTAACCCGGCTGATCGCAGCTTCCGCGTTCGCCTGAGGTTCGGGCAGTATCAAAACAGCGAGCGGCTCCGGTCCGTGGGGACCTTCAAATTCTATAATCACACTCGCTTTTATCTCAGGTTGCCGATCCAGCACGAGTTCAAGGTCCGCCGGGTAGATGTTCACTCCGGCTGAGGTGACAATGACCTCTTTTTTTCGGCCTTTGAAATAGAGTCTGCCTTCCGCGCCTATCTCGCCCACATCACCGGTGGGAAACCAGCCGTTCTTTGCTGCTCTCGATTGCCCGTCTTCCTTCCAATATCCCGGAGAAACATTCTCGCCGCGCACCAGAATCTCTCCGTTCTCGGCCAGTCTCACTTCCTGACCACGCATTACTTTGCCGATGGAGCCGCGCCCCTGCTTGAA
>DATLVM010000485.1:0-5023 GCA_035577445.1 Pyrinomonadaceae bacterium | reverse complement strand
TTCTCGCAATGCATACAGGGCACCGGTTGAAAGAAAGGGCCTTCCGCTTTGTTTTCGTCGCCTTTGTAATAAGCGTCGATGCGAATCCAGTGCATCTCGCGACTGCGAGTGACTTGCTCTTTACCGACAACGGGAATGTTGTTCTCAGCCTGGCACGCGATCATGCAGGCGTTACAGCCGACACAACTGTTCAAGTCGATCGACATGCCCCACGCATAGCCGTTGCCCTGGTCCTTGTAATCAAAATCAGGATAGAGCGACAGCTCGCGGTTCTCCCGCTCCTGGTGCTTGCGCTCGTCGAGCCAGCGTTCTTTCTCGCGCAGATACTCATCGACAGTGCTCTCGCGCAGCACGTCGCGCTTCACGCCGGTCGGATCGGTCATCAGAAAGTGCGCTTGCGTCGAAGCGATGACGTAACGCTCGCCAGTCTTTGTCACTGATGCGCCGGAGCCGAGCCAGGGCGAGTCGGAATAGCGAATGTCGTACGCATTGAAGCCGCCGCTCGGGAGTGGGCCATCAGGATCGGTAACGTATTGCGTGCCGACTCGACCCGCCTTCGCTCGCCCGTAACCCAGGTGAACCGTGATGACGTCGTCCGGCTGTCCCGGCAAGACCCAAACTGGGACCGGTTGCGGCTTCGTTTTGTCGTCAGGTTGCGCGATGGTCTTGTCCCGAAGACGCAAATTGATTGTGTCCGTGTAAGCTTCGCGGCCGTGCTGTCCTTCTTCGTGATTCTGCGGTAGGCAGCCCATCTTCTTCGCCGTGTTCGGACTGACCAGCGCGACGTTGTCCCAGGTGATTTTTGTCAGAGGCTTCGGGAGTTCCTGCAACCAGCCGTTGTTCGCGAAGCGCCCATCGTAAATCGATGGATCGGGACGGAAGATAACTTCGTAGCCGGAAGCCGGAGGTTGCGAGCCGGATGAATTCTGAAGCGAGTTCGCAAGATAATCTTTCGCCGAAACAGTCTTCGACGGCAGTGCGGTATTCGGAATGAACCCATCGTGCAAACACTTTCGCCACCACGATTCGAAATCACCTGCGGAGGCCGGAGTGGGCACGGCGGCTGCAGCGCCTGATGTTGGAGCGCCCGCATCTTGCGGCCGGGTCGCAGGCGTCCCGCCTGCGTTTCCGGCGCTTGCGAGAGCGTTCGTTCCGTTTGCAGTTGCGCCCTGAATCCGCTCGCTACCGCTCGCGGTTCTGTACCGGCTCCAGAAATTCCGAACTATGTCGTAAGGCTTCTGATCGTAATTATCGCTGAACAGCGCCAGCACTTCATATGCCGTCTTGCCTTCATACAGCGGCTGAATCAGCGGCTGCACGATCATCGCAGTGCCGTCGTATGCGCATGCGTCGCCCCACGATTCGAGGTAATGCGCCGCGTTAATATGCCAGTGACAAATCTCAGACGTTTCGTTGTTATAGAGATTCAGGTGCGCGCGCAGCTTCACCTTGTCGAGCCGATTTTTGTCCAGCCGCAAATCAACCGGCGCACTGTAAGCAGGATTGCCGCCGATCATGATCAGCAGATCAACTTTGCCGGCGTCGATATCGCCGACCAGATCGCGCAGCGATTGAGTTTGATCGACTGAGTTAGCTTCCAGCGGATCGCTGTAGAAAACAGTCTTACCAACATTTCCGAGCGCGCTATTCGCCGTATGTGCCAGCGCATGAATGATCGAAGGCTGTTCATCACCGGCGATGACGATGGAAGAGCCCTTGTGCAGTTGAAGGTCCTTCGCCACGGCCGGCAGCCAACTACCGATATCGCCTGAAGCTCGGACAATCGACGCTCCCGCGACGCCTTGCGCGACTGCTTCCATCTCGGAAGGCTTCACTGAGAATCGATGATCCGCATTCGCGCCGGTGATCGTCGGCGTGCTCTCAACGACATAGAGCCGGCTCATCTTCGGTTCAGCGTTGACGCTGATCCCAGTCGATTCGATGTCGCGGCGCTTCGCCGCATAGTCGCGCGCATATCGCAGCGTCTTCGGCGATGACGCCAGAAAATCTGCACCTAACGACAGAATGCGATCGGCCTTGCTGAAGTCATAGGTCGTATTCACGTCCTGGCCGAACGCCATGACTGCACCCGCGCGCGCATTGTCGCGATTAACCGGTTCGTACTGATGCCACTTGGCTTCGGGAAAATCAGTGAGAATCTGCTTCAACTGCGCAGCGAGGGACGGAGACGTAATCGTGTCAGTCAGAAACCGCAGACCCGCGCCGTGCTTCGCTTTCAGTCCGTCGCCTTCTTTTTCGATCAGCCCGCGAATCTCAGCGACGAACTGAGTCCACGGTCGCGTCTCGCCGCGATACATCGGCGTCTGCGAACGATCGGGATCGTAAAGCGTGAGGATCGAAGCCTGCGAAAAAATATCGGTCGCGGTCGATCCGGGATTGCTGGGGTGATCGGGATTGCCTTCAACTTTTGTCGGTCGCCCTTCGTTACTGCGCACGAGCAGAGGCGTCGCCACGCCGCTGAGCGAAAACGCAGTCGCGAAGAAGAGACCTTTACCGGGAACTTCTTCTTCAGGTTGCTTAACGTAAGGAATGACTTTCTCAGGCGGTTGAATGACGCAGCCACTGAGGCCGGCCAGCGCCAGCGATGCGCCCATGATCTTCAAGAAGGTGCGGCGCTCAACCGGATTGTTCCACTCTTCGGCGGCGTGCGGGAATTCACGACGGACGAACTCTGCAAACACCGGCGAGTCAGCGAGTTCTTCAACGCTGCGCCAGTAATGCTTTTGTTCGACAAACTTAAGTTTGTCGGACTGCTGGCCGCCAAGAATGCGGTCGCGCATCAGCTTGAAATTTATGTGACGATCGTCGGACATCTTCATGCAAGTGGCACAGACTTTAGTCTGTGTTTGAATCTTCGAAATCACAGACTGAAGTCTGTGCCACCCTATCGATGACAAGTCGAACAGCTTGTCAAAACCGTAATGTTATTCTTCGCGTTCACCTGAATTCGATACGCAGCCACAAGCTTGCGCCCTTCATCAAGCTCTGCCTTCGAAGAATTCTTCTGCCGCCATTCCATGTCGAACACTTTTTCTTTCGGCCGCACGTAATTCTCGGGATTGCGATGGCACTCGAGGCACCATTCCATCTGTAACGATTGCGTCTGTGATACCACGGGCATCTGATCGATCCGGCCGTGGCAAGTCGAACAGCCCACGCCTTTGTTTATGTGAATCGAGTGATTGAAGTACGCGAAGTCCGGCAGATCGTGAACGCGCACCCATTCGAGCGGCTTGCCTGTTTTGAAACTGGCCCGCACCGGTTCGAGATAAGGACTATCCGCCCAAATCTGCTTATGACAATTCATGCAGATCTGCGTTGAAGGGATTCCGGCTGACGCTGAAGTCTCGACAGTCGTATGACAATAACGGCAATCGATGCCGTCATCGCCAACGTGGTGCTTATGGCTGAATTGAATTGGCTGTTGGCGCTCGATGTATGCGCCGGTGTTCCAACCCGAGCGCATGATCTCGGCCGTGACCCAGAGCGCGGCGAGCAGAATAAAGATCGCGCCAAAGATCGTGGCTCGCGCCAGATAGTTCGTGCTATGACGGAAAATCTGTGGCATCTACCGCAGACGACTTCTAATTAGCTTTAACAGGCGGACTCGTCCACCAAATGAAATGCAGACGGGGGTGCAGTCCTTAACGCTACTTCGAACTAAATTAGTTATTGCAGAAATCCTACTTTAACGGCATGTGAAGATTTTTTCAAACGGCAACATAAATTAAATGTTAGAGTGGTCGCAAATGTTCATCGGACATTACGCAGTCGGACTCCTCGGGAAAAAATTTGCGCCGCGCGCGTCGTTGGGCGCTTTGATCGCAGCGCCGATCCTGTTGGATCTATTGTGGCCGAGCTTCCTCTTACTCGGATGGGAACACGTCAGCATAGTTGCGAACAGCAATCCATTTCTCAGGTTTCAGTTTGACTCTTATCCGATTTCGCACGGACTGGTTGCCGCGATTGGATGGGCGACGCTGTACGCCTCAGTTTATTTCGGATTGACGCGTTACGTCACCGGCACGATGGTGATTTGGTTGGGAGTGATCAGCCATTGGGTGTTGGACTGGATCGTTCACCTGCCGGATTTACCGCTCTATTCAGGCAGTCGCATGTTCGGACTTGGCTTGTGGAACCATCGGTGGCTAACGGTCGCGATCGAACTGACGCTGTTCATCATTGCCATCTGGACCTATCAACGGCAGACGCGACCAAAGGACAAGATCGGACTCTACGCATTTCTCGCCTTCGTGCTGTGCCTGGTGCTTGCTTACGCGGGCGCTGTCTTCGGTCCTCCGCCACCAAGCGTGAAGAAGCTCGCTTTGCTCACCTTGTCGACTTGGTTAATGATCCCCTGGGCTTGGTGGTTCGATAGCCACCGCGAGGATCGTCGCATCTCAGTTTGAGGGCGTCATAGCGACGATCTTCGCGTGACCAAATTGATCAAAGCCACAAACAGCGCCGCGCCGATAATCGACCAGATAATCGGGAACTTCATACCGCCGGCCGGCAACACCAGCAACTCCGGCAGCCCGAGCTTCCCAGCCAACCAGGTGCCGAGCAGCGCGCCAATAAACCCCAGCGCAATCGAAACCAGGCAGCCGCCGTGCGAATAACCGCCAATGGCCTGACCAATTGCGCCGCAAACGCCGGCGATTAACAACAGCAGCAGAAACTGAATAAGCATAGCGTCCTCCGTAATTCCCAGACCGCAAGTTGAAGTCTCAGAAACTTCATTGCGAAATCGCTCTCACAATTTTCTGGAAGCATCGCATGCAACTTCCAGGAAAATATCTACATCGAAAGTCTTCCTCGACACACGCTTTGGATCGTATAATCCCAAAAGCGTTGGCCGTGGGAACTCACCCCCGGGAAGTTGCGACAACGTCCCTTGCCCACTCGATAGTCCGAAACGCCGTCCCTCGACAACGCATCAGCGTCGGCGCAATTACAAATTAGGAGTTACAACCAATGTCGAAAGTTCTTTCAGCCCTCTTTG
>DATLVM010000484.1:0-11738 GCA_035577445.1 Pyrinomonadaceae bacterium | reverse complement strand
GGTTGATGCGGCCGATGTAAAGGAACGCTTCCGCATTCGTCGGCTCGAGCGCGAAGAGCTTTCGGATTTCGGCGAGCGCCTCATCGTCGCGGCCTTCGGTATACAACTCACGGATCTTGTTCATCGATTCTTCGGTCCGTGCGGCGACTGCTTCATCCTGACGCTTGCGCCGATCGATATCGGTTATGTCAACTTGATTCAGAACGTCACGCGAACGCAAAGACAGATTCGGAACCGATTTCGATTTCTCCCACTCGGTCTCCCACTTCGCGTAAGTCAAAAGATTTTTTCGCGCGAGGTTGTCGGCGGCGGTTGCCGCATCACCGTGGTTCACCAGCTCCTGGGCCTTCGCGAGCAGAAAGTATGCATAGCCGTCACGTTGATCTGCGGCGATGACCTTTTCAAGTTTCTCCGCAGCCTCAGCGTACTTCTCATTCAGGAAGAGTCCGCACGCCAGGTTGAAGAGAACGGTCGTATCTTCCGGCGAGGAATCAGCCGCGCGTGACAGCAAAGTAATTCCCTGAGCCAGCAGCCGCGTACGCTCTTCCGGCTTCTTTTCTTTGCGCGCTGCCTCGATCGATACCGCGCCCGCGTCGTTGTAAACGGCGACGAGCGGCATCACTTTCTCATCGGCGAGAGGAACCAAGATCTGTACAGCGTGCTCAAGGTCACCGGTCTTCCAATACGCGAGGCCGG
This sequence comes from Pyrinomonadaceae bacterium, assembly GCA_035577445.1. GTDB lineage: Bacteria > Acidobacteriota > Blastocatellia > Pyrinomonadales > Pyrinomonadaceae > UBA11740. Next base: position 11,042 of record DATLVM010000484.1, on the reverse strand, counting down.
CGTAGAACTGAGCCTCGTTGTAATGCGGCTCCTTTTTCTCGAGCATCGTGAAATATTCGACCGCTTCCTTCCATGACCGCTGATTGAGGTAGAAGCGGCCGAGTTCGAACGCGGCCTGCGGATACACGGCGCCACCGTTCTGTTTGCCGTAAAGCTTTATCGCATTTTTGAAATAGATCGCGCGCGTCTCATCACGCTCGCCGCTGAGCGATCCCTTCATGTAAGCCTCGAAAGCCTGAGGTGGAACCTTCGTCGCTTCCTGCACCAGGTTGTTGCGCGAGAAGGAAAGCGCTTTGTCGCGTTGGTACAAGATCTGATATGCGAGCTCGCCTTGCATCTTTTGCAAGTCCCGCACATCGTCGGCGAAATCATATTGACGCGGCGCCCATCCTGCTTCGAACACGTCGCCCGCCAGGCGGCCTTCGTTCACGCGAACGACCCGTGCTTGCACGACGACGTTTGCGAGCGGCTTCTCACCTTCGGTTTTCGACTTGTCTGCATTTTCCGCAGGCGGCGCCGGCGGCGGAAGCGCAACGTTGTAAGTTCCAATAACCAGCATCGTGGCCTTAACTTCGCGCGCGATTTTGATCGCCGTTGCCCGTGACGGGATTACCGTCAGCGGCAGGCGAAGCCTTTGATATGCAACCGCACGTTCATCGCTCGACACGACGAGCAGACCCGGCTTGTCGAGCAGGACGGACATCGAATCGGCGAAACTCTCGCCTATCCAGTTGTACTCAGGATGATCAGAAACATTTTCAAACGGAAGGACGAGGACGACTTCGCCGCTACCGGCCTGCGCGGCCGCGGGCTGCGCAGTCAAAAACAAGATGCTCGCGAGCAATAGGCCCGCAAAAACTAAGGCAGATTTCTTCAGAATCATTCAGTAAAGTCCTTATTTATTGGCGATTTCCGCCGGAAAGGTTCGATGCGTCTATGATAACAGCGGTTGGTCGAGAGGGCGAGGCGCGAGGGAGTTGGGTGTTGGGTTCAGGTGTAGGTCTTTTGCGCCGACCGATGCCGGACAATGAAGTGACGCGTCGATTGCATCGTGAGACGCTGCAGCTTCCTTATTCCCAATCGCCTCGAGCCGGGTCGATCTACACCCTACACGCTAAACCCAACACCCTGCTCAGCCAGGCGTTGACTCAACGATGACTAACTGATTGTCGATGCTGGTAACGCCCTTGAGTGCTCGGATTTCACGTGCGACTCGCTGCTTCAATTCTGCGGATTTGACTGAGCCAACGATCGTCACTTTCCCATTCTCTACCAGGGTGCTGACGTCGAGATTCGCAAGCGCAGAATCTGACGCGAGTGTCTTATCAATCTCCGATTGAATCGTCGCGTCGTCCACAACCGCCGGTGAAGTCTCGCCTGACGGAAGCGAAGCCGACGGCGCGGTCTGCGGCGTAGGAGAGGCACTCGCTGATGGCTTTGGTGACGGGCTGATGCCTGGGCCAACGGGCACCGTCTGCTGCGGCTCGAGCGACGCGCTCATTGGGTCATAAGGGCGGCTGGTCAAAAACAGTGCAAGAAATGTCGCCAGCGCCGCAGCTACGATGAGGCTGATTGCTAACCATACTTCAGTGTTCCGTGGGCGCTGATTATAACCCTGCGCCGGCGGACGGCGCTGCCGCGTTGACGCGTCAACCACAATTCGCGATCTGTTTGAGCGGGAATCTCCCATTTGGTTTTAAGCGTGGCCCTAATCGAGCACGTGATTCGGAGCACCGATTATAACCACCACCGTGTAGTAAGCTGAACCGCGAAACATTGCAAGCTTCCGATGATTATTTCTTCGTCGGCGCGCAAGCATTGCTTCGTCAGACGTTCTAGTGATGGGTGCGATTATGTCGCACGATACTGTTGGGAGGCTATTAATCATGTTTTTGCTGAAAAGAATTTTTCTCGCGGTCACGGTCGCTTGTTTGGCGACTCTTGGAGTTGCGGCCCAAACTTCAGAGCAGACAACGACCGCGACTGATCGTCAATCGGTCAACATCACTGTCTATAACTCGAATCTCGGCCTGGTGCGCGAGACGCGCAAACTGACATTACCGTCAGGTCGCATCGCACTCCGCTTCGCGGATGTGACTGCTCAAATTCGGCCGGAGACGGTCCATCTCGCGTCGTTGACCGCGCCGTCGGCGTTACGAATCCTCGAGCAGAATTATCAATATGATTTGCTGAATCCGGCGAAGTTGCTCGACAAGTTCGTCGGTCGCGAAATCACTTTGGTGCTGCGTCGTTATTCAAATAACACGGAAAGTTTCGAGCCGGTGCAGGCCACGCTGCTGTCGAACAATGGCGGCCAGGTGTGGCGCATCAACGGTCAGATCGTAATCAATCCGACGAACATCGCTGAGATGCGCTTTCCTGATCTACCGAAAAATCTGGTGGCGACGCCGACGTTGGTTTGGGATGTCGAGAATCGCGAGGCCGCTGCGCAGAATATCGAAGCGAGTTATCTGACCGCCGGAATGAACTGGCGATCGGATTACGTTTTGCTGGTTAATGCGGACGATACCAAAGGCGATTTGCAGGGGTGGGTGACGTTGACCAACAACAGCGGCGCGACGTTCGAAGATGCGCGGTTGCAACTGGTGGCCGGCGATGTCAATCGAGTTTCCGAAGGGCGAAACTACGCGCTGGCGGGCGCGATGATGCGAAAGGAAGCATCGGATGAGGAACAGTTTAAGGAGCAGGGCTTCTTTGAATATCACATGTACACGCTGCAGCGGCCGACGACGATTCGCGACAACGAAACCAAGCAAGTGTCGTTGCTGGAAGCGGCTGGGTTCGATGTGAAGAAAGAGTTCGTGCTGACGGGCCAGCATTACTACTACACGAACTACAGCAATCCGGGTCAGCCGATCAAAGAGAAGGTTGGCGTGTACATGCAGTTTCGCAATTCGCAAACGAACAAGCTTGGCATGCCGCTGCCGGCTGGAACAGTTCGCCTCTACAAGAAAGACGATAAGGGTAATCAGCAATTCATCGGCGAGGATCGAATTGACCATACACCGAAAGATGAAGACGTGCGCGTGAAGGTCGGCGATGCGTTCGACATTGTCGCTGAACGAAAGCAGATCGATTACAAGGTGCTGGCATCGGGCCACCTGTACGAATACGCGTACGAGATCAAGATTCGCAATCACAAAGACACGCCGGTCAACGTTATCGTGAACGAACCAATTGGTGGCGATTGGGAAATGATCTCTTCGACGTTCGAAGCTAAGAAGACTGCGGCGTTCGCGGCGCAGTTCAATGTGCCCGTGGCGAAAGACGGTGAGGCCACGCTGACTTATCGTGTGCGAATTAAATATTGATCCGTTGGTACACGCCTCCGGCGTGCTAGCTAAGCCAGATTGCACGCCGAGACGTGCGTACGGTGGCGCAGGTTGCTAACTTGCGCCACATTTTGTTATACCGCGCGGCATGAAAATCATTTCGCGCGTTGCCGCATTAGCTGTTGGCTTAATCCTCTTTTCAACTTGTTCATTCGCCCAAACAAATTCACTCGACTCGCGCGTTCGCGCTGAGATCGCGCCCTTCAAAGGCAAGGTCTTTCTGTACGCGAAGAACCTCGACACCGGCCAGACCTATTCTTACAACGGCGACGAACGCGTGCGCACCGCGAGCACAATCAAGATCGCGGTGATGATTGAAGTCTGGTCGCGCGTAGCTGAAGGTAAGGCGAAATGGAGCGACGAACTGGTGCTGACGAAGGCGGCCCGCTTTTCCGGATCAGGAATTCTTCCCGAACTCGGTGATGGTTTGAGGCTGACGCTTCAGGATTGTGTGCGCTTGATGATGACGTTAAGCGATAATACCGCGACCAACATGGTCCTCGATTACCTCAGCACGGCTTCTACGCCAGGGACCGATGCGGTGAACGCGCGGATGAACTCGCTGGGCTTCAAAGCCACCCGCATCATGCGCCGAGTTGGCAGCGGTGGCGACAGCGAAGAAGGCAAGAAGGCTGAAGGAAAGAAATTTGGTTTGGGCTCGACTTCACCGCATGAAATGGTCGACATCATGGATAAGCTCGAGCGCGGTGAGATAGTGAACCCGCGAGCTTCAAAGGAAATGATCGAATTGATGAAGCGTGAACAGGCGCGCTACGCGATCGGTCGCGCGATTCCCGCCGTCACAATGGCGAGCAAGTACGGCGCGCTCGATGCACTGCGCAGTTGCGTGGCCATTCTTTACACGAAGCAAGGAAGAATTGCGATCGCGATCACCGTTGATAACATGCCTGAGGTAATGTGGTCGGTTGATAACCCTGGATATCTTCTGATGTCGCGGCTCTCGCAGATCCTGATCGAAGGCCTGGGCGGATCGCCGGCGCCGTAGTGTGGGCGATCATTCGAAGATCATTAGGCGCCCGCTTAATAAATCATCCGAAATTCTGTATAGGGCTTGCCAACTTTTCGGATTCGCGTTTTAATCTCGCTGTCGAAATCCTGATTTTTTCGCACGCGTGATTCACTCAAACGCTTGGAACAATAAATGCCTGAACTGAAACTCACGCTTGGCATACATTTCATCTTTCCTTTGTCCTGATTAGTTCGGTTCGTTTAGTTCACCAATGATGGTCGACACGATCGATCGACAATTGCCAATTCGCATTTGTCCGGTCATGTCTCTGCTCAACTTGGCAACTGAAGTTAACAATCCTTTCTGGAGGAATCGATGGAACGAAACAATCTTCTCGCAAAGCTCAGTTTCTTTTTGCTGAGCACTCTCTTGATCAGCGCGCTCGGATGTTTGACGGCCTTTGGCCAGGCCGGCACATCTACAGTGCGCGGCACGGTCACCGACCCGCAGGGAAATGTAGTTGCGGGCGCGACTGTAACCTTGACTGATCCCGCGAAGAACTCTTCGCGTACGACCACAACTGAAGACAACGGCACATACCAATTCGAACTGGTTACGGCTGGTGATTACAACCTGACGGTCGAGGCGAAGGGTTTCAAGAAATCCGTCATCTCGAACGTGCATGCCGCGGTTTCCAACCCCAATCCGGTTGACGTTAAGCTCGAAATCGGAAACGTCTCGGAAACAGTGACCGTTACATCCAACTCTGCGGAAGCCCTGGTTAATAAGGACGACGCAACACTTGGCAATGTCTTTGTTAATCGTCAGATTACGCAGCTTCCGATTCTGGGCCGCAGCGTGCCGAGCCTCCTGACGTTACAGCCCGGGGTCACGCGCGACGGTTCTGTTACTGGTGCGCGTGCGGATCAATCGAACGTGACTCTGGATGGCGTCGATATCAACGAGCAGCAAACCAACTCAATCGGCGCTGTTACCGACAACGCTACGACTTCCCAATTACCAACCGGTAACACTGTGTTGCGCCTGAACGCAGAAGCGATTCAGGAATTTCGCGTCGTGACCAGCAACGCGAACGCCTCGCAGGGTCGTTCGGCTGGCGCGCAGGTCGAGGTGGTGACCAAAGGCGGCGGCAACGAATTTCATGGCTCGGGCTTTTGGTTTCATCGGCCGACGATGCTTTCCGCTAATGATTTCTTCAACAATCGGATTGGGCTGGCTCGTCCAACGCTGATTCGAAACAACTACGGCGGCGCTGTGGGCGGCCCTATCAAGAAGAACAAAGCGTTCTTCTTCTATAGCTATGAAGCGGATCGTCGCGTCACCCAGACCGGCGTTGCACGCACAGTGCCCATGGCGAGCCTTGGCCAGGGCCTGGTGCGCTACACCAATCCCTCGGGCACTCTCACGGCAATCACGCCCGCGCAGATGCTGACAATCTTCCCATCGTTGAATGGTGAAAACCCGCTGGCCGTCGCGGCTTTGGCACAGGCAGCAGCGAAGTATCCGGCGAACGATTGCAACGGGGGGGACAAGTGCGTTAATACCGGCACGTTCCGGTTCAACGCGCCGACTCCCGTCCAGCTTAATTCGCACGCGGCGAAATTCGATCTGAACATCACGGAGCGTCAACAGTTATTTGTGCGCGCGAACGTGATCTACGACAAGACAGTACAGGCGCCGAATTTCCCGGATACGGCGGCTCCAGGTGTCTGGTCGCACCCGACTGGAATTGCGGTAGGACACACATGGACTCTGAAGAATAACCTCGTAAACCACTTTGTGTATGGCTACACTCGTGAAGCATTCACGCAGCAGGGTGATTCATCAGACAATGCGATCAGCTTTAGGTTTGTGTATTCGCCGTTCCTATTCACCCGGAATTTGATTCGCATTACCCCGGTCCAAAACATCGTGGATGATCTTTCCTGGATCCGGGGCAACCATACCTGGCAGATGGGCGCGAACATTCGTCTCGTAACCAACCAGCGAACATCGTTTGCAAACGCGTTCGACAACGCGGTTACCAACCCTTCGTTCTACGCGGGCGCGGGCACGACGATTTCAAACGCAATCAACGCGTTCTCGCCGCTGGGATCGGGACAGGCTTCGATCGTGCAGAATGCTGCGACCGCGGTACTCGGTCGTTTCTCGCAGTACACGGCGAATTTCACCTTCGATCATGACGGAAGTTTATTGGCAGCGGGAAAGCCGAGTATTCGCAATCTCGCGACTCAGGAATATGAGGGCTACGTTCAAGATAGCTGGAAAGTGAAGCAGAATCTGACGTTGAACCTCGGATTGCGTTACAGCATTGGCAAACCTGTTTATGAGAAGGACGGCTTCGAGGTCAAGCCGAATATCTCACTTTCCGACTATTTCGCTCGTCGCGTAGCCGCGGCCAAGCAGGGCGTCGATTTCACGGATGCGCTCACGATGCAGTTGTCTGGTCCGGCTAACGGAGCGTCGCCGCTGTATCACTGGGACAAAAATAACTTCCAGCCGAGCGTCGGTTTTGCCTGGTCACCGCACTTCACGAGCGGATTTCTGAGCAAGATATTCGCTAATAACGGCGAGCAGACCTCCGTCATTCGTGGTGGATTTCGCATGCTGAATGACGCATACGGCGAGGCGATTGCCGTTAGCTTTGATTTGAATAACTCTCTGGGATTCACGTCGAATACCACCATCGCAGCGAATACTTTCAACACGGACACGAAACCAGCGCCGCTTTTCACAGGTTTTGGTCAGGCGGTTCGTCCACTGCCTGGCATTACCTTGCCAGGTAAGCTTACATTTCCGCAGCAGAAGCCCCTGGATTTCGCGCGCCGGATTGAGTCTTCATTCGATGAAAACTTAAAGGCCCCAACCGAGTACAGTTGGAACCTTACTTTCGAGCGCACCTTGCCGCACGGCTTCGCGATACAGACGGCGTACATTGGACGCGCGGCTCGCAACCTGCTGGCCACACGTGACGTTATGGCGCTCGCCGATCTCGTCGATCCGAAATCCGGAATGGATTGGTACACCGCAGCGGGCCAATTGGAACAACTGCGCGCTGCCGGAACGCCGGTCGCTTCCGTCGGCTCTATCCCGTACTTCGAAAACCTCTTCCCGGGTCTGCTGCCCCTGTATAAAGCCCTCTTCAGCACCAGCACGGGCAATAAGGTTTTCGCCGGAGCGACGAACTCCACGCAAGCCGTTTACGCCAGCGCGTTGAACTTTAACAGTAATGACTGGACGACCATTCAAGACGATCTTGAGAGTGCTTACGGCAAGCCGTTCTTCTATCAGGAGCAATACGGCGCTCTCTCAGCCTGGGGAAGTATCGCCAAGTCAAATTATCACGCCGCAACATTCAGTTTGCGCGAACGCCTGGGCCGTAGCCTCATCATGGACCTGAATTACACATGGTCGCACTCGCTTGATGATGCCTCTGGTCTGCAAACCAGCACATCGTTTGGTGGGGCGTTCATTCTCAACCCAATCCTGCAGAGTCAGAGCTACGCAAACTCTGACTTTGACATTCGTCACATCGTTAACGCCAATGCAATTTGGGAATTGCCTTTCGGCCGCGGACGCATGTTTGGCCGTAACATAAACAAATGGGCCGACTACGCGGTTGGCGGTTGGCAAGTAACCGGCATCATGCGTTGGAACAGCGGAGCCCCGGCTGGTGCGCCGTTTGACGATGCGCGTTGGGCCACAAATTGGAACGTGCAGAGCAACGGCATTCGAATTCGCCCAATCGAGACGAGTCCCTGCCGCGGTAACGCTACAGTAGCTGCGAAGTTGTTCTGCGACACGACGACGGCTTACCAAAGCTGGCGCAATGCGCGACCGGGCGAAGCCGGCGACCGCAATGTGCTGAGGAATGTCGGCTACTTTTCGCTCGACATGGGTGTCGCTAAGTCGATCAAGCTCGGCGAGCGGGTTGACCTGCAACTTCGTTTCGAGGCGTTCAACGTCACGAACACGCAGCGCATGGGCGCATTCGATGCGAGCCGTACCGGTTTTGGTCTGACCGTGAATCCTTCGTCGTCGAATCCACCGGCGAATTGGACTAACTACACGGCTATCCAGGGCGCGCCGCGGCAAATGCAGTTTGGGTTCCGCTTCACGTTCTAGGAGAGCTGCTAACTACCTGCTTGCGGGCTGGATGAGTTCTCCAGCCCGCAATTTTTTCGCCGACACTGGTTATCGCAAAATACTTGAATTTCCCCCGGAGCGTTATTACAGTCGCTTCGCATCGCGTCTCTAGTTCGCGATTTGGACCGCGCTATGATTCGTTCTTACTTAAGCAACTCATCGTTTCCGCATCGACTTCCTTCATTGGTTTGCTTTAGCGTGTTCGCCATCGTGATCTGCGGGTCCTTGCTGACGTGCGTGGGCCAGCGCGGCGGTGGCCTTACGACGCTCGGAACCGGCCAGAACATTCTGTATGGCGATGTCAAGGTTGACGAAGCCGGCGTTACCACGAACAAACCATTCACCTACACGGTAGTGCTCTATATGACTGCCGGAACGGTGATCGGGCGACAGACTGTGGGCAACGGTCAGCGATATAGCTTTAATGATTTGGCGGACGGGGAGTACGACATCGCCGTTGAGGTTGAGAACCGCGAGATCACTCGGTCGCGAGTACGTCTCTTTTCGCAACCAAATGTAGGCAAGACCGACACGCGTCACGATATCGAACTTGAGTTGCGGGAGAACGGGGTTGCGACAAAAGGCGGCGCGACAGTTTCGGCTGAAGATTTTTACAAGCGCTCCTCTGCGAACGAGAAACTCTTCACGTCCGGAAAGAGAGCGACCGACGATAAGAAGTACGATGACGCGATTGCGACTTTGAAGCAGCTCATCACAAATGATCCAAATGATTTCCAGGCGTGGACAGAACTCGGCACGGCTTATCTGCTAAAAGACAATGCGGCCGAGGCTGAGGCGTCTTACCAGAGAGCTATCGAAGTTCGGCCGAAGTTCTTCCTCGCAAACATGACGCTTGGCCGTCTGTACCTGGCTGAGAAGAAATTCAACGAGGCGGTTGAGGTGCTGAATGGCGCGGTCAAGCTCCAGCCGCAGTCAGCCGACGCAAATCAGTTGCTCGGTGAGGCTTACCTGCAAATCAAGAAGGGTTCCCTCGCGGTTGGCTATTTGAACGAAGCGATTCGCCTCGACCCCAAAGGCAAGGCCGAGATTCATTTGCGATTGGCGCTGCTTTATAACAACGCCGGCATGAAAGATAAGGCAGCCGTTGAGTATGAAGCCTTCCTCAAGCAGCGTCCGGATTACAAAGACAAGAAGAAACTGGAGCAGTACATCTTGGAGAACAAGAAGCCATGATTTGAGTATATGTTCCTCAGTAGTTCCAACCACCAGATACGTAATTCTAACCACCCGCGTCGTGGTCTACGCTGCGTTCGTTTCATGATTCTTCCTCTGTTCGTTCTTGTCGCCGCAACCACCACATTTGGCCAGGCTAACGATCACAAACTCTTTGGAGACCTTCATGTTGACGAAAGCAAGGTTGAGGGTGCGGTGCCGCTGAGTTACGACATATTGTTGTATACGCGCCTCGGAAATGTTCTGCAGCGCGTTTCTATCCCGAATAGAGGGCGTTTTCAGTTTCTTGGCTTAAAGGACGGCGAGTACGACGTCGCGGTCGAGATTGAAAATCATGAAGTCGCACGCGTGCGCGTCTCGATCTATTCACCATTCAAAACGGACTTTCGTCAGGACATTGAGTTGCGTTGGCTCGGCAATTCATCAGGCAAAGCTGGCGCGGTATTTGCGGATGACTTCTACCAGCGATTGCCCGCCAACGAGAAGCTCTTTCGAGACGGGGAAAGAGCAAAGGCCCAGAAACAATTAACCGCCGCAGTTATGGCTTTCAATAAGCTATTGCTGAATGATCCGCGCGATTTTCAGGCATGGTCGGACTTGGCAGACGTTCACTTTGTTCAGCGCCAATACCTCGATGCCGAGAATGAATATCTGCACGCGATCGATGCGCGGCCTGGGTTCTTTCTCGCCTTGCTCAACCTGGGGCGGTTGGAAATTACTTTGCAGAAGTACGATGTCGCTGTCGAAGCGCTGACTCGCGCCGTTAAAGTGCGCGCTGATTCGGCAGACGCGAATTATTTTCTTGGTGAGAGCTACCTGCGCCTTAAGAAAGGATCGCTGGCGGTGTCTTATCTGAACGAAGCTCTGCGGCTGGATCCGGAGGGCATGGCTGAGGTGCATCTGAGGCTGGCGACGCTCTATCAAGCAGCGGGACTTCCCCGGAGGGCTGCTGCCGAATACGAAGCGTTTCTCAAGAAGCGGCCCGATTATCGCGATCGAAGAAAGCTCGAGAAATACATTGCCGAGAATCACCAGCGATGATCGTCGCAAGTTCATGAATTAGAGGGAACTTGGGCGCGAATCGATTCGTTCAGCCAATCAGAGTCAAGCGGGTTTCTGCTGATTTCCTCAAACAGGAGCTAACGAAATGAAGAGAGTGCTAATCGTTGTAGTTCTGATTGTGGCCGCGGCTGTGCTTGGACTGTGGCGTTCGCATGGTGGCGTGCGCGCGGGACTAGGTCGTGTGATGAGCTCGAGCGGAGATGGTTCGCCCGGGGTGACCGGGGACGAGACGAGGAAGACTTTCGATCTAAAGCCTGGCACAACGATTCGAGTTGAAGGAATCAACGGCCGCGTAG
>DATLVM010000483.1:0-6451 GCA_035577445.1 Pyrinomonadaceae bacterium | reverse complement strand
GCTGATCCTGAAGTTGGACGCCAGGCAGCGTTGGAGGACACCGACAAGATCATCGAGGTGCTCGAAGGATCCGACATGGTCTTTGTCACCACGGGTCTCGGTGGCGGCACCGGCACTGGCGGGGCGCCAATCGTCGCGTCGCTGGCCACTGAGCTGGGCGCATTAACCGTAGCCGTCGTGACGAAGCCTTTCGGTTTCGAAGGTCGACGACGCCTGCAGCAGGCTGAGCAGGGCCTCAACGAGCTGCACGAATCAGTCGACACGGTGATCACAATTCCGAACGAAAGATTGTTCGGCGCGGTGGCGCAGACTGCTTCAGTAACCGACGCATTCAAAACGGCTGACGATGTGCTGCGCCAGGCGGTGCAGGGAATCAGCGACTTGATCACTGTGCCCGGCTTTATCAATCTGGATTTCGCAGACGTGCGGACGATTATGCAGGGGATGGGCATGGCGCTGATGGGTACCGGCTTTGCGCGCGGTGAGAATCGCGCAATCGAAGCGACCCAGGAAGCGATTTCATCACCGTTACTCGAAGAGGCTTCGATCAAAGGCGCACGCGGTGTGCTCATCAACATCACCGGCGGACACGATCTGACACTCTATGAGATCAACGAGGCAGCTTCGATTGTACGCGAAGAAGCTGACGAGGATGCGAACATCATCTTCGGCCATGTGATTGACGAAACGATGGCGGACGCGATGAAGATTACGGTGATTGCGACGGGATTCAGGCATGTAGTCGCCGCGGCGACGGTGCCTACGGGCCTACAAATGCCGATCACCACGCCGCCGCGCTATGCGCCGCGATCACCAGAGGAGTTTCCGTCCTCGCCCAACAAGCGAGTAGAGGATCTCGACGTACCGACGTTTATTAGAAAGAAAGCAGACTAGATAGTCCGAGGAGCAGCGCAGTAAGCGGTAGTTATTTTTCTCAGGAGATAAATCTTAACTACTCTGCAACCCAATCCGTCGTTCTCACACTTAGGATTGAAGGAAATCCCCTGCGGCTTTGCGTTTTCCCCTTTGGTCGTGTAGCATGCGCCCAATCCCTGAAGTTATTTAATCTTACGGGTCAGTGCGCATCTCTCCTCGGAGGCCGCAGCCTGCGGCTAACTTGCTTTTGACTGCACACGGCTGAGGCAACCTCAGGGTTGGCATTCTCTATTTGTAATTATTTTGGAGGAAGTATTGTGAACCGGAAACTTATCAGAACGACGTTGGCCGACGTCAAAGCACGTCGTGATCAGATGCCCCCACGTGACCGCCAAAACGGCAACCCCGGTCAAGGCGGCATGGGACAACCACGTCCCGGTCAACCGCCGTCGTCTGCGATGCAACAGCGCAAGCGGCAGCCACCGCCGTTTGAGACTCACGCGGAAATTTACTATTACAAGAAGCAGATTGATGCGCACACACCAATGGTTTTGGTTTTGGAAGATGGAGAAGAAATTGAAGGGACCATTGAGTGGTACGATCGTGGCGCTCTGAAGATCAACCGGCGTTCAGGGCCCAACCTCTTAGTACTCAAGCGCTTTATTAAATACATCTTCAAGGCCGAAGAACGTACTTCCCAGACGACTCGGATCGAAGACAACGAACCTCGGCACGTCGAGTCATAACTCATCCGGCGTCGCGCTGCTGAGTCTGATCATCCAGGCGACGTCGCTTTCGGTTGATGAACAATCAATCCCTGGAGTCCAATCAGCCCGTCAACCGACGCCCTCGCGTCGGCATAACGATGGGTGATCCATCCGGCATAGGTCCTGAAGTAGTCCTCAAAGCAGTAGCCGAAGCAGAAGTCCTCGATATCTGTCAGCCGGTCATAATCGGAGACGCACAACTGCTCGCGCACAACGCGCGCACGTTGGATTTGCAGTGCGGCTATGAAATCGTCCGTCGCGATGAAGATCTGCCGCCGCAATCGGTTGATCCAATCATCTATCATCTGAATAACATTCAGGGACATATCGAGCCGGGAATCGAATCGGGCAATGCGGGAAAGGCCGCGGGACAGTACATCGAAGCCGCGGTCGAGCTTTGTGCCGCGGGAAGCATCGATGCGATCGCCACCGCGCCAATCAACAAGCGCGCTCTGTTTCTGGGAGGTTACAGCTTTCCCGGCCACACGGAATTCCTGGCGCACTTAACTGGCGCGGAAGATTTTGCGATGGGGTTTGTCGCCGCGAACCTTCGCGTCGTGCTGATTTCGACTCACGTGCCGCTGGCGCAGGCGATTGAACTCGCACGCCGCGAGCGATTCGAGAAGACCATAAGATTGACGGATCGCGAGCTGCACCGCTGGGGCGTCGAGCGTCCGCGGATTGCGGTTGCCGCGTTGAATCCGCACGGCGCGGAAGGTGGGCTGTTTGGAATTGAAGAAGCTTCCGAGATCTTGCCGGCGATCGAAGCGTGCAAAGCCCGCGACGGCATCAACGTTAGCGGGCCTTACTCAGCCGATACCGTTTTCCTGCGCGCCTCGCGTGGCGAGTTCGACGCCGTGGTTGCGTGCTATCATGATCAGGCGATGATTCCGGTGAAATGCCTTTCCTTTGGCGAAGCAGTTAACGTCACTCTGGGATTACCATTTATCCGAACGTCAGTAGATCATGGCACCGCTTTTGACATCGCCGGCAAAGGCATCGCCGAACACTCGAGCATGGTCGAAGCGATCAAGTTGGCCGCCGAACTTTCTTTGCGGGCCGGCGAAAGTGGACGCGCGGTGCAGGCAGCTTAATAGTCATTGAGCGAAAATACTTCAAAAGGGCGCATTCTGGTGGCTGACGACGATCCAGCCATTCTGCGTCTCATCAAAGCCATTCTGGAAAAGGAAGGTTTCATCGTTACCACCGCGCGCGATGGTAAGGAAGCTTACAAAGCGCTGCAGGAGAGCGTGGGCATCACTGCCGCAGTCTTTGATGTCGTCATGCCTCACATCCCCGGGCCGGAGTTGGTTCGCTACATGAGGACTGAGAAGCGCTTCATGAACATTCCGGTGATGATGATGACAGCCGAGCAGGATCCGAAACTTTCGCGCGATAGTTTTGCCGCAGGCGCGGTCGTTTTTCTTCCCAAGCCATTCACGACTGCGCAACTTCAGACGATGCTGCGTATGCTGGTTGGCAGGGCGAAGACTTAGTGTCAGAAGCCCGACCGTCAGTGAGGGCAGCGCTCGTAAAGTTGCCCTCCCTCACGGTCGCGCTTCTGACACCCAGTGGAGCATCCATCATGTTGAAACGAAGTCTTCTGATCTTATTCGCGTTGCTGATCGTGGTTACGTCCGTCGTGGTGACCAGCGGGGTTATCGCCGCCGGCGATCTCACTCCTAAAGAAGCGCGCAAGCTGATAGCGCGGATGGCTGGAATCAATCTGCCGTCGGATGCTGTGCGGGTGAAGGAAGTTTCGGCGATGGGCAATTCGGCCACGGTCGTCGCGCAGGTTGAAACAGCTTTTCGCTTTGACAAAGGTGGCGACGGCAAATGGCGCATCGCTGAGATTCGTACCGGCGATCGGCGTTGGGAAGATGTCGATCTGCTCGTCAAAGCCCTCAACGCCGAAAAGACTTCGCGCGCCCGCGCGGAGCTCGAATCGATTGCCACTGCGCTGGAATCATATCGACGAGAACACGGTTTCTATCTCGAATCAAAAACTGAAGCCGCGCTGATCGACACTCTAAATCCTCGGTATTTGCCCAGCATTATCCGCGTTGACCCCTGGCATCAACCTTATCAATACGAGGGTACGCGCGGTACGTTTGTGCTGCGTTCAAGCGGCCCTGACGGCCAAGCGAATACCGCTGACGACGTGGTCGTGCCGTCAAAGCAACGCTAACGAGTGCGCGATTGATAGCGATTAGTTTTTGGGAATGACGTAGAGGCTCACTTGCGAACCGACCGGGACGCGTCTGCCGGCGAACGGATCCTGGTAAAGCACAGTTCCCGGAGGGCCAAACCCCTGCTGATCGACGATTCGCACGGTGAGGCCCAATTCGCGGAGTCGCCGCGTTCCTTCCTCGGCGGTCACTCCTTTTAGATCCGGAAGCGCCCTCGACACCTGCGAAGTTGGCACGACGTAGAGTTTTACCTGAGTGTCGACCGGCACGCGTTGTCCGGCAATCGGGTCCTGATATAAAACCATGCCGGGGGCGCCTTTGCCCGGCTGATCAACTCGCGTGAATGACAATCTCGCCGTACGGAGTTTTTGTTCAGCTTCAGCCGCGGCGATTTTCGTAACGTCCGGCACGCTTGTAAGCGTCGGCGTCGGCGTGGGTGTGGCCGTAGTTGTCAACTTGGTTGGATTGTTCAGAACGAATTGAACACTCTCCTGGGCACTCGAAAGCGCTGCCGCCGCGATCTTGTTCTCTTCCTTTGAGGTAGTTTCGCCCTTGCTAAGTCTGTCCAGCGTTGGTTGCACGTTCTTGATATCGGAGTTTATTTTGAGGAGCAAACCTTTCTGCTTTTCAGTTTCGAGGTTGAGCTGTTCATTAACTGTCCTCAGCCGTGATTCCTCCTGCTTTAGCTTCACCACGCGGTTAGCCGAGTAAGCTATCCAACCGAAACCAATCGCCAACACTATGACCGTGAATACGATCGATATGCTCAAGCTGCGACGCTCTTTGGCGGCGGCGGCCGTAACAAGTGCTTTTAATTCGCGTGGCTTACTGTCTGGATTAGATGACATAGGCTTAGTCTATTTCTTGAAGCGGCTTCAAAGCGGCGCGTGCATCTTCGATAACCCATGGCTCAACGGACGTTTTTGTTGCCAGCGCTTCATCGAAAAACCGCTTGTATCCTACATAAATGGGAATCCGGATTCGATACTTGAGATAGGAGCGCAGGGGCAATGGTAGAGCGACCGTAGATAGGCCAGCGGGCGCCAGCCTCAATAACACTGTCAGCCCTTCAGATCGATTGAGGTAGAGCGTACCGATAACCCCGGCCACCCAAGCCAAAAGGAAGAACGCGCTGGAAATCACCAGGTTGACTTTTTGTGTCTTGATTTGCGTGGCGAACAAATCACTCAAGTGCTGATACACGGCGAGTTCAGCGTCAGTCGGCTTTTCCTGGACTGGCGCTGCAGTGCCTCGATCAGCATTGACCGGCGTAGTGTCGTCGCCAGACATAGGCTGCGATCCTCAAATTGATTCGAAGCGAGAGCTTTGGAACTGGCCAAAGGAGTAGTCCAAAAGGACTCACCGTTTTGATAAACGACGTAGCAATATCTCAGATTCAGGGTCGTGTCAATAGATTTGGCCCAACTTCGAGGTCGAGCTGTTGATAATTTATTGTTCTTAAAAAAGGCCGCTCGGTGGGAACGGGGCTAAGCGATGGTATTTGAGATTCGTCGCGCGCCGATGCAACAAATCTCTTGACGCGGTTTTCGCGTGGATGCTACGGTCAAATTGGCGCCGTAAGCGCCGGCAAAGTACGAGGCCGAATGATAGCCGGACGAAAGTTGTTACTGGCCGATGATTCGGCCGCGATCCAGAAGGTCATTGAGTTGACCTTTGCCGACGAGGGGATGCAGGTCTTCAGCGTGGGCAATGGCCGTTTGGCCCTTGAAACCCTCGAACAAGTGGCGCCCGACGTGGTCCTCGCCGACGTCTTCATGCCTGAATTGAACGGCTACGATCTTTGCCGATCCATTAAACAGAATGAACGGTTCGCGCGAACGCCGGTGATGTTGTTGGTGAGTTCATTCGAGCCCTTCGACGAAGACGAAGCACGCCGCGTTGGAGCCGATGATATCGTGGCCAAACCTTTTCAATCGATCAGACAGTTGGTGAGCCGCGTGGGATTGTTGCTCGGAAAGTCGGAAGCTGAGGAGAGTCCGTCGAGTTTGTCGACGCTTGGACTATCGACTGCGGCGCCCGATGTTGTCGAGGAAAGTGTTCCGGCGGTGATGACTGTCGAAACTGAAGAGCCGCCAGTGACCGTGTTAGTTGAAGCCCCAGTCATGGAAACTCATGAAGTCGCTGAGACCGGAGGGCCGAGCTGTTCCGCTGACGTTGAACTTCAGACCGCGGACACCCAGCCGCTTGAACGGATCACCGATGAACCTGTCGAGGCGGCGGAAGAGTGGCAATTGCAAGACACTGTCGAAATCGCACCCGCGGTGAGCGAAGTCCACGAAGTTTCTGATGCTTCGGCAGACACATTCGAGGATTACGTCATCGCGACCGAAGTAAGTGAAATCACTCCCGTTGAATCTATCGCCCAGGAATCTATCGCCCACGAATCTACTGCCCAGCAATCTATCAACCAGGAATCTACTGCCCAGGCCATGCCCGAAACTTTTGAATACTCTGCACGCCCGCCCGCGCCGGTGATCGATGAATATCTTCTCGATGTTGACGAGGAATTCGTCACGGCTGATTTGGATGATGTCGTTCTCGATCTGGAGTTCGAAAACGCAATTGATGAAGCCCCGGTCGAAGTTGCGCATTCAGCCG
>DATLVM010000482.1:0-4903 GCA_035577445.1 Pyrinomonadaceae bacterium | reverse complement strand
TACCTGACAGAGATGCTGCGCGAGAGGCCGTCCGAAATTATCGACCACGGCGTCGAAGCAAGAAACAAAAAGCTCGCAAGGAGTAGAATTTTATGCCCCTGAAGCGGCATACCCCACGTAAGAAGCCGCGGCTCACTCTTTTTAATCACAAAGGTGGCGTCGGTAAGACAACGCTGACGGTCAATCTGGCTTTTGCTTTGGCGGACATGGGTCACCAAGTTTTGCTGGTCGACTCTGATCCTCAGTGCAATCTAACGTCATATCTGGTTCAAGCCGATGTAGTCGACAAATGGTTAGACGGCTCTGAATCCGCAAACGGTAAGACGATATGGTCTGCGCTGCGACCGCTTCTCGAAGCTGGGAAGGAAATTAAGCACATTGTCCCATACGAGCGGGCGACGCGAGTGTTTCTCCTACCAGGGGATATTCGATTGTCCCAGTATGAACTTGCGCTACAACAGGCTTGGATCGACTGCCTCCAACGAAAGATCAGAGGCTTTGTAGAAACCACAGCGCTTTCACAGCTTGTCGATGCATCCGCCGCGGCGATAGGAGCGGATTTTGTCCTTTATGATGTCGGACCCAACATAGGCCCTCTGAATCGGGCGATACTTCTAGACTGCGATTTTTTTGTTGTTCCGGGGGCGTGTGATTATTTTTCTACTCGCGCACTCAAAACTCTAGGACACTCTGTAGCCAATTGGATTAAGGATTGGGATGTTATTTCGCAACTCGCACCCAATGATGTGCCATTAATCGGTGGGCGACCGGCATATTTAGGATACGTTCTGCAGCGATTTCGCATGTACGGTGGCGAGATTTCAAGCTCATATCAAGAGTACGCGCGTCAGTTAGAGAGGCACAGCTACAGCGATGTTGCCGCAGTACTAAAAGAAATCGATCCAGAACTTGCGCCAGGATCAGTCAGTCAATTCAAACTTGGTCAGATTAAAGATTTCACGTCCCTTGCGAATTTGGCACAAGTAAAAGGGACCGCTATGGCGCATGTCGAAGGTGGGACGCAATACCTAAAAGATGAGGCAAACGCCGCGTTCCGCGGATTTGCACAAAAGATCGTCAGTCGCATCGAGAAGATAGTTTGAGCGCGAACATCAAAGTCACAAAGGTGGAAAAAGCCCTCATCAAGCGTTTGGTGGCCCATTACCGAACTAAGCAAGAATTTATAGAGGTGATGCTTGGGCAGCTCAGCAAAGCTATACTTGGCTCACCCAAATTGATGGCCCACGTCCATTCAACAAAGACTCGAATAAAAGATCCGGAACACCTAGAGGACAAACTGCTTCGCAAATTGATAGAGGCAAAAGCTAAGAACCGAAAGTTTACAATCACAGAAAAGAATCTGCTCTACCGCATAAATGACTTGGCAGGTTTTCGTATTCTCCACCTTCATACGGAACAGATCGTTTCAATCGATCGCGAATTAAGAGCCGTATTCGATGAATATAGATTCCCTTTGTATGAAACGCCTCGAGCACGAACTTGGGACGATGAGAGTCGCGACTTCTTTCAGAAATGCGGAATTGAAACAGTAAAGAGTCCGACAATGTATACAAGCGTTCACTATGTAGTCGAATCCAATAGCAGCACGAAAGCAACTTGTGAGATTCAAGTAAGAACGCTCGCGGAAGAATTATGGGGTGAAGTGGATCACACGATGAATTATCCGCACGAGTGTTCCGTCACGTCCTGCCGCGAACAAATAAAAGTTTTGGCGCGAGTGACCTCGAGCTGTAGCCGCCTTGTCGATTCAATCTTCCGATCCTATGAGAGCGGCGAATGACAGAAGCAGCGTAGTTAGCGGTGAACCACCCCGACGTAAGCCCTACCGTCGATCACCTAGAAAACAAGCTCCAACCTGCGTAGCAGTTACCAATTTATATGTCGAGTCTTTGACTGACCGAATGGCAGGCATTGAGAAACAAGACCATGACCCAGGGATAGAGCAGCAACTCCAGGCGAATCGACTGGTCGAAGAACCTGGGCATGGCGATCGACAAAAGATCACTGAGAGACATACCAACGAAAGTGCCCACCAGTCCGCACACGATCGCCGCGAGCCCAATTAAGAAGACGGCCCGACGGCCGCTCAAGGCCTTGCCGACGAGCGGCAGGTTAACCCCCTTCGCGCCGGATTGATCCTCGGGAAACAGTTTAATGGCGGTCCAAATCTTCAGCACGGTGTGACCTATGCCCAGGCTAACCAGCGTTAATATCACCGCCCGCCCGCTCCAGCCGGAGTAACGCCAGATACGAGGCCGTATCAGCGCCACACAGAACGCGGCGAATAGGAACGCCACAATTGGAAAGACAGCTTGTCGTAGCGCGCGTGCCTCTTGGCGTTGAGCGATCTGGAAGTTTTCGAGATTCTGCCTGATGCGAACATCGGAGCGGGCGCGACGCAAATAGTCTTCGCCCTTTGGTTTCAGGACTGGAGCATAAGCACCTGGGCCAGGTGCGGCGGCGTGCCGCAAAGCGTCATACTCGGCGCGCCTCTTTGGGTCAATCAAAATATCCCGGGCATGCGAGAGTTGGACGAAGGCCTGCGCGGCCTCGGCCGAGCCGCCGTTGAGATCCGGATGCTGCAAGCGCGCGAGCCGCTTGTATGCCGCCTTGATCTCTTTTGATGAGGCAGTGTGCTTGACCCCGAGAACCTGATAATAATCAACCATACTCTCTCGCCGCAGTATGCCTTATCTCACGCCGCAGGCGTGGAATTCAATAGCCGGCGGCACCGCCCCCGGATCGTAATCGTCAAACATCCCTGACAGCTGCGGAGCAGCGGTGATAGTTAAGCCCAACGCGAGGCTTTGCGAGCGTTGGGTTACGCACGAAAATTTGTCCAGAGCTGCGGAGCAGCGATTGACTGAATCGGGTCGCAAGGCAAAATCATACAAGAATTCAGTCGCTGGCTCCGCGGCTCCGAAATTACGGTGACTATCTACCCAAGGCTCGCAGACTCGCCTTGGGCTTAACTCTGGGCGCTGCTCCGCAGCTCCAAAATTACGGTGCTCTCAACCCAAGGCTCGCAGACTCGCCTTGGGCTTAACTCTGGGCGCTGCTCCGCAGCTCCGAAATTACGGTGACTCTCAACCCAAGACTCGCAGACTCGCCTTGGGCTTAACTCTGGCGCTGCTCCGCAGCTGGATTGCGCAACTGACACCTTCACGACACCGCTTGATCTGTTATCTCTAAACCCTGATCGATAATCGCAAAAGCCTCGCGCATCTCATCCGCAGTGATGCACAACGGGGGATTGGTGAAGAAGGTGTTCCAACGCACAAAGGTGTAGAGCCCGTGCTCGCGGAAATGTCTGCCGAGCGCCTGCATCTCTGGCGACGTGCCGTTGAAAGGCGCCATCGGCTCGAGGGTCTCGCGATTGCGGACCAGCTCAAAGATCCCGAACAAGCCAATGTTGCGCGTCGCGCCTACCGAAGGGTGGCGCGCTTTCAGATCCTTCATCAACTCGCTCATTAAGCGGCCCATCTCTCGCGCGTGCTCGATCAGGTTGTCTTCTTCGTAGACCGCGATCGTGGCCAGCGCCGCCGCACATCCGAGCGGATGACTGTTATAGGTCAGACCGCCGTAGAACACATTCTTTTGAAAGTGTTCGGCAATTTCGCGACGCATGCCGACGGCGCCCAACTGCACATAAGCACTGGTGAGCCCTTTGGCCATTGAGATTAGATCCGGGGTGACGGCCCAGTGATTGACTGAGAACCATTCGCCGGTGCGGCCAAAGCCGGCCATGACTTCGTCGGCGATCAAAAAGATGCCGTACTTGTCGCACAGCGCGCGCAAGCCCTGCAGGTAACCGTCGGGCGGAATCAGAATTCCATTCGTGCCGACGACGGGCTCGACGATGATCGCCGCGACGGTCTTTGGGCCTTCCAATTCGAGCACCTCTTCAGTGCGTGACAGCACCTCATCGGCGGTTTCGGTTTCTCTCTGAATGCCGTGATAGAAATCGGGAATCCGAAAAACGCCAGGAATGCCGGGCTCAGCTGCCCAACGTCGCGGATCGCCGGTGAGCGTCAAAGCGCCCGCCGTCCCACCGTGGTATGAGCGATAGCGCGCGCCGATCTTGTGACGGCCGCTGACCAGCCGCGAGATGCGAATCGCGTTTTCGTTGGCTTCCGCGCCACCGTTGGTGAAGAAGAAAGTATCGATATCGCCGGGCGTTATCTCTGCGAGCTTCTGCCCCAGGCGCGCGCGCACGTCCGTGGCCATGAATGGATTGGCGTAGGCGAGCTTCGCTGCCTGTTCGTTGATGGCGCGAATCACCCGCTCGTCACTGTGCCCGATGTTCACGCACATCAACTGGCTATTGAAGTCGATGAAGCGCTTGCCTTCCGGAGTCCAGAAATAGATTCCCTTGGAACGCTCGACCGGGATTGGGTCCACCGCAGATTGCGCTGACCATTCAAAGAGTGTGTGCCGGCGACAGAGTTCGACAATCTCTGCTCCCGACAAGATTTCGGTTGCGACAGTCATGGTATGGCGATGCTATTAGAAAAGGTGTGGCTTTGACAATCAAAGGCGGTTTTGAAAACCCCGATGTCGCGCGCAGATAAAATGCGCGTCATCGTCAACTGCTTTTTTGGGAGGGATACTTCTTGAACATCTTACTCACAGCTTTTTTGATCAGTTTCTCAACGCTCTTGGCGTCGGCTGCCACATCCCCAGAAGCGGACCGGTTCAGGGTTTCTCTCGCTACTCCTCGAAAAACGCTCATGTCGCTCTTCCGTTCGACGAGGTCAAGCAGCATCGTGCCGGTAGTTACAGTCATAAGCGCGGCGGGATTCGTATAGCCGCCCCAGGTCCTATAGTTTGCGCTGTTCCAGGTGGGCCCCACAGCTTGAATATCCATACCGGCTGCGGCCAC
>DATLVM010000481.1:0-18206 GCA_035577445.1 Pyrinomonadaceae bacterium | reverse complement strand
GGAATGCGCGACGCGGATTTTTCGGTGTACGAAGACGGCGCCGAACGCAAGATCGTGAACGTCTCGCCCACGACTGAGCCTTTCAATCTTGTGCTATTGCTCGATGTATCCGGCAGCGTCGAAGAGCGGATCGACTTTATTCGCAAGGCTGCGCGGGACTTTCTCAGTACCGCGAGTCCCCAGGATCGAATCTCGATCATCGCGTTTCACAATGACATCAAAATCATTTCGGACTTCACCACTGACCGGCGATTGCTGTCGCAGAAGTTGGACGAGTTAGACGCGGGCGGCGCGACGGCGCTTTACGATGCACTTGCCTACACACTGGTGGACACGCTGAAACCCTTGCGCGGCGCCCGCACCGCAGTCGTGATCATGTCCGACGGCGATGACAACAAATCATTCGTGCCGTTTCCCGCGATCCTGGAAGCAACGATCGAATCAGGTGCCCTGGTTTATCCGCTTTACGTTCCGTCGGGTTTGATTCCGGAAGGCAGCGTGCCGAAACCTTCAGTCACGGTCGATCCAATGCGCTCAAAGTATCTGACGATCACCACGCGCGCCGCCGAAGAAGGACAGAAGCTCGCGGACGCATCTGGCGGCGTGTTCTATTCGATCAAGCGAATCGAAGATCTGCAGAAGGCTTACGACGATGTCGTCGCGCAGATGCGCACTGCTTATACGATCACTTATGACTCAACCGCGAACAGCAGCGGCCAGCGAAGAGTGCGAGTTCGCGCGAATCGTGAGGGAGCCTCGGTAAGATTAAGTCCCGCGATCACAGCGCCGCGATAGGTTTGAATGAGGCTTACGACGTGCGCCCAAAATCATCCTGTAAACGAATGATATCGTCCTCGCCGAGATAGCTGCCGCGCTGGACTTCAATAAACACCAGCAGCTCGTCGCCGACATTCTCAACTCGGTGCGCCGACCTGATCGGAATGTCGATCGCTTCGCCTTTTTCGACGATGATGTCGCGGTCATCCAGTGTCACCCTGGCAGTTCCCTCCACGACGAACCAGTGCTCGGCGCGCTGCGTGTGCTTCTGATAGCTGAGCCGCTTGCCCGGCAGAACTTCAATCCGTTTGACCTTGAAGCTGTCGCCTTCATCCAGCACCGTGAAGGTCCCCCATGGGCGACGATCGAATTTCGGTGAGTTGTCTACTCGAGTTGACATAGGTGGCGGAGTCTTCCGCTGATCATTTTCTGGTTGGAACTGAGCCGCTGATTTTTTTGCGGGTGGTCTCGCCAGTGTGGAGCACCGGAATAGCTTCGTCGATGTTTGAGTGTGGACGCGGAATCACGTGCGTGCTGAGAACCTCACCGACTTTGCGTCCCGCCGCGGCGCCGGCGTCGACCGCAGCTTTCACCGCGCCAACTTCGCCGCGCACGATCGCGGTCACCAATCCGGCATCGATTTTTTCCCAGCCCACCAGCGTAACGTTCGCTGATTTGACGGCGGCATCGGCAGCTTCAATCATTGCTACCAAGCCGCGGCATTCGATCATTCCTAATGCTTCACGTTCCATCCGATGGTTTCCTGTGGGCGCTAAGGTTAGTTGGTTTTTGCGCAGATTACCAGTTCGGATAATGGATGAAGTTGTGGCAGCTTCGCCCGAAAAGTCGGCTGGGAGTGCTTGATGCTGGGAGCGCGGACGTCCTCGTCCGCTCTGAGCGCGAAGCGCGAATTTTGGTTCTCTGATTTTCCTTGAAACTCTGCGCCCATTGCACGCAAGGGTTGCGGACGAGGACGTCCGCGCTCCCAGCATCACGCGCGCGCAGCGATTCTGGCTGGCTCGTCAATCAGGATTGGCACGGAATCGCGTTTTAATTCGTCAATCAAAATATCCTGGCGCGAATAGACAAAGGCATCGCGCACTCTGAGAAGATCTGCGAGGTAGCCTTCGCGGCGTTTTTCGATTTCGTCCGCATCCCACAGATTCGGTTTATTGTCCGAGAATACGTATGACACGTCTTCGACTACGTCGAGCAATAGCGCGTTGCTTGCTTTGGTTATTCCGGCGAGTTTCTTCTGGTACTTCGGCATTCCGGGAAGAGCTGGAAAAAGTCTCCTCATGACTGCCACTTCGTTCCAGGCCCATTGCAGTTGAGTGGTCACTGCTTTCAAGCCATGAATCCAGCCGTTGACGTTCAGCACACTCGTCAGTCCGTTGTGAAAATCCTCGAGCCGAGGATCGAGAAAATCATAATCGGGATTGCAGACGTCGCCGCGCAGCCGGCCGGTCCGCTCCAGCTCATCTTTGATCGGCGTGCCGTCATAGGGCACCATGCGGCAAAAAGTTACCGGAAGACATCCATCAGCGAGGATGGTTCTGAGGAACTTGAGGTTATCGCGTACTGACTCGAAGGTGCTGGACGGATCCAACAGCATGAAGCCGTACTCAAACATCAGGCCGATACTCTTCAAAAGATTCACAGCGCTGATATTCTGATCGACGGTAATCTGTTTGTGAAGCGTATCCAGCCCTTCCTCGCTACCCGATTCCAATCCCATATAAACCAGATACAGTCCGGCGTCGCGCATCCTGATGAAGAGCTCGCGATCGACGGCATCGGCGCGGCAATTAATTTTCCAGATCACCTTTCCTGGTAATTCATGCCGATGTAGTTCATCCACGAACTCGCCGGCCCAGCGTCGCCAGACGGTTCCGAACAGCGGGAAATCGTCGTCTTGAAAAAGAAAGATCCTCACGCCTCGGTCTTCGTAAAGCATGCGCATCTCTCGCACAACTTCGGAAGGCTTGCGGGTGCGCACTATCTTCCCCGGAGCAGCCCGATAAAATGTGTGAATGGAACAGAACGAGCACGTGCGAGCGCAACCACGGCTGGCAATGATCGGCATTATGTTTCGTCCGAGCATGACTTGCGGCTCGTAGTTGCGGTCGGGAAATGGCAACTCGTCAAGGTCCTCGACGAGGGCGCGGGCCGGGGTTGCTTTCACCTGACCTTTGTCGCCATAAGCTATGCCATGGACGCCGCGCCAGTCGCTGCCGGTGCTGATCGCATCAACCAGCTCGACCAGCGTCGTCTCACCTTCAAAGCGAACTACACTATCGAGCTGCGGGATGAGTTCAAGAGTTTGTTGATAACTTAGACTGGGGAAGTGGCCCCCCATCGTGAAGTGGCAATCGATGCCCAGCGCGCGCATGGCCTGCACCAACACGGCATAGCGATCGATAAAGAATTGAAAGATTAGGGAAAAACCGATCAGAACGGGTTTGATTTCCAGTGCGAGCCTGATGATAACTTCCGGTTCTTGCTCGATATCTACTACCTGAACGGAGTACCCGTTCTGGCGCAAGACCGCAGCAAGGTAGCCGAGACCCAGATTGCCCTGGTGTTGAAACCCAATGAGCATCACCGGTCGGGAGGTATCGCGTTTGTGCCCGGCCGCAGCAGAACCGTGAAAAATGCGAAGCGGAATTGGCGGGCGCATATATCCTCCCGAACGGGATTGTCTTAACGACAGCTTGCGTAGACGTTCGTCGCCTGCAGAGTGATGCCTGAAAACGAGTGTTTGAGCCTCAACGCCCAATCTTGTTGACGATCGCGTTCACCCAAGCCTGCAGCTCTCTTTGGCGCACAAGATCCAATTGCCTAAGCCATGGCGGTGGAGGATCTCCCTTAATGCGCGGATCGAATCTCAGGGGCGGAAGTATTACTATGCTCTTTTTCGCTCCAGCTGTTTTCTTGGCGGCTTTTTTCTTCGCGGCTTTTTTCTTGGTTGCCATATGGCCTCCTAAAAGAATTACTCAAACGTACGAGGACTGTTGAGTTCTCACGTCACCTTCCTAGTCCTCATCAGAAAAATTGTGCTGCCAATAATACACTCGCAGATGAAGCTGTCAACTCAATTTGGCAAGTGGCTCGTTCTCTTTTGGCGGCGCAACTTATTTGTTGTCGGCCAACACTCCGCTCGCCTTGCCAGTTTCTTAGCGACTGGGCGCGAGGATCCTCTACCACGACGATTAATTGATCGAAGGTGGCGACATTCAATCATTCAGCGCTTCCTGCATTTTGCCTCTTCACTTGGAAATCAGGTTGTACACAGCTTTGAAGTCATTGCCACGACCTGCAACGAAGACCGAGTTCGACATCGGATCACCGTTCGCCTTGGTATGAGTCGTTTCCGTTAGAGTCTTTCCATCCGAGGATATCCGCCGCTCAACCGTGATCTCAAATTCCATGATGGCGCTCCCCGCGCGCGTCTGAAATACCGAACGAGTAACAACCTTCTCGCCGCTCCAACTCGTCTTGGATTTGGTTTCAGCGGGTCGGTCGGCCGGCGAACCGGGATTAGCAGTGATCCACGCCGTCGTGGGATTCGTTTCGCCCCGTCCATCGGTGTAATAGGTTAGCTCGCGCGCTTCCTTCTGGCCGTTGATGGTGACCGTCTTGCGAATTTTTAGTTCGGGATCGTGGTGCGTAATCGTAATCTGCTCAGGCGGACTGGATGAGTTCGACTGGCCCACATTGCTTCGTTGGCGATCGAATTCCCACGTTCCACTGAAGTCCGGCTTTGGCTTCGATTTGTTTGCTTGAGCGACACCGTTCGCAGCACATGTGCCCAGCAAAATTAGAATCGCAAGTGATTTCGTAAACCGCATTTCTAGTTCCTGAGAGACTGTAACGGTGCAGGAATTCTGCCGCCGCGGTGAATGAACCCATTGGATGAGAAACGGTTCACGGCCATGACCGGCGCGCTGCCGAGCAGACCGCCGTATTCAACCATCTCGCCGACTTCACCGCCGGGGACCGGAATGATGCGCACCGCAGTGGTTTTGTTATTCATCACGCCGATGGCCATCTCGTCGGCGATGATGGCCGAGATAGTTTCGGCAGAAGTCGATCCCGGCACGGCCACCATATCGATCCCGACGGAGCAGACGCTGGTCCAGGCTTCCAATTTGTCGAGCGACAGCGCGCCGACGCGCGCAGCTTCAATCATGCCCGCGTCTTCCGAAACGGGGATGAAAGCACCGCTCATCCCGCCCACGGAGCTGCTGGCCATCGCGCCGCCTTTTTTCACCGCGTCAGTCAACAGTGCGAGCGCCGCAGTCGTGCCGTGTGTGCCCGCGCGTTCGAATCCCATTCCTTCAATGATGTTTGCGACTGAGTCGCCGATAACCGGAGTGGGCGCTAACGAGAGATCAATGATGCCGAAAGGAATTTCCAGGCGTCGCGCGGCTTCGCGGCCAACTAATTCTCCCGCGCGTGCGAGCTTAAATGAAAGTTTCTTGATGAGCTCGGCGAGGTCCTGCAAAGGCATCTCTGGATCAGCGTGCTGCACCGCGTGATTCACGACGCCCGGGCCTGACACGCCGACGTTCAGCACCGCTTCAGGCTCGCCAATGCCGTGAAATGCGCCGGCCATGAACGGGTTGTCTTCGACGGCGTTGGCGAAGCAGACGAA
Source organism: Pyrinomonadaceae bacterium (assembly GCA_035577445.1). GTDB lineage: Bacteria > Acidobacteriota > Blastocatellia > Pyrinomonadales > Pyrinomonadaceae > UBA11740. The sequence continues at coordinate 12,772 of DATLVM010000481.1, read as the reverse complement.
CTTTGCGCAGGCGATGCCACCGCGCTCGCGAGTTCGTTCGGCGGCATCCTTGATCAATCGACCCACCCGCGCGATTGCATCCATGTTAATGCCCGCGCGCGTAGTCGCCGCGTTCACCGAACCGCACAGCCGTTCCGTTGATGAGAGCGCTTCCGGTATCGAGTCGAGAAAATCGCTTTCTCTCCGCGTAAATCCTTTGTGGACCAGTGCCGAGTAGCCGCCGATGAAATCGACGCCAACAGTTCGCGCTGCTTCATCGATTGCGCGACCCAGCGTCACCGGATTTCCGCGCGCGCTGTCGGCCAGAATTGAAACCGGCGTGACCGCGATACGCTTGTTGGCGATGCGAATGCCAATCTCATCGCCGATTTCGTTGACCGTGCTGACCAGCCGCGCGGCCGTGTGTTCGATCTTCTCGCGAACGCGTTGAGCGGTTGTTTCAACGGAGTCTGATATGCAATCGCGCAGGCTCAAGCCAAGCGTGACAGTGCGAATATCGAGATGTTCCATCTCGGTCATGCGCACTGTTTGCAGGATTTCGGCTTGGGTGTATTCCATTGAAAAGTGGCACAGACTTCAGTCTGTGATGCCCCGCGGTGAACACAGACTGAAGTCTGTGCCACTAGCCCATTACTTTGCTCAGCACGAGCAGGATCACGAACAGAATAAAGAGTCCCAGCGCTACCAGGACGAACCGCAGACTCGGATCGTAATGAGCTTCTTCGAGCATCACTGTCGACACATGATGGATCTTCTCAACCTGCTTCACGGGACGCTCGATGGCTCCGCGGGCTGCTGTTGAAGCTCGATGCAAAGTCTCGCGAGTCCTTTCGCGCGCGCCGTGTCGCTCGGAAGTCGCCGCTTTAGCCGGTTCGTTGTCGGCTTTTGCAGAGTTGACCGCGACAACTTCATCAGCGTCCGCCGCGTGGGCTTCAACAGTTGAAGAGGGCACGGACTGCTCCGACGTTGCTGCGGCTGCGTCCGTCGATTGTTCGGCAGAAGGCTTATTTACCTCAGCCTCCTCCTGCTTAGTTACTGCAAGAGGCTTCCCACATTCGGGACAGAACATCGCCGCTTCACGAATGGTCGCGCCGCAGGACTCGCATCGATGGAGAATTTCTGGCGTCATAAAAGCTGTGCTTGGTGCTTTGGACTTAGTACTTCGTATTCGTGGTCGAAACGTTTCCGAAAATCAAGTACAAAGCACCCAGTTCGAAGCTCCTCAGATCCGGTGCATCGCATTGAACAAATCTTCTCGCTGCGCATAGATGTGCACGCCGAGTTTCTCGCCCTCACTTCGCAGACGTTCTTTCAGATCGGTAATCGACAACGGTGAACGCGACGCGTCGGCAATAATCACCATGGCGAACTTTCCCTGCACTACTGTCTGATTGATATCGACGATGCTGCATTGCGCTTCCGAAAGAATTTCGGCGACGCCGGCGACGATGCCCGGATGATCGACGCCAAAGACCGAAATGATCAGCCGATCCGATGAACCTTCACGCGTGTCGCGCTCGCCGAAAGGTCTTGGCGCCGATGCTGTCGCAGCAGATGACGCGGCGCCGTTTCGCGCTATCGAAGGTTCGACGGCGCGATAAATATCAGTGACGAGTTGCTCGACCGTGTTCTCGTCAGCGGATGCGCCCAGGCGATCGTAAACTGCGCGCGTGATTCGATAAATGAGTTCTTCGTTTGCCACTGCGACTTAAGAGAATTTGGCCACAAAAAAGCACAAAAGACACAAAAGAAAACCAGCTTACCATCGATTCAGCTCTCTACCTGTTTGTGCCTTTTGTGCCTGTTCGTGGCTAATCTAGCGCCGACCGTTATCACGCGCCAGCGCGCGCGCCGCTTCGCGCAGTTCCTCTGATTTCGCGTCAGTCAGATCGACTCGATCGACGATGCCGACGACCGCGGCTTCGATCGACATGTCCTGATTTCCAATGGCTGTGCGCGCCGCTTTGCCATACGCGCACATAACTGTTTCGCCGGCGCCGGCGCCGAGCCGATCAGCAACCACGACGACATTCTTCGTGGGTTCGTGATCGAGATCGTACGGGTGCACGATCAGAAAACGCACGCCTTCGAGGTCGGGGGTTTTCTTTGTCGACCAGACTGTGCCGATGACTTTTCCGAGGAACATGTCAGTGATCAGTGGTCAGTCGATTCCGTTGCAACTGACAACGGACTACTGACCACTGACAGTTAGGCTTTAGCGAAGACTTCCGCCGGATCGCCGATGTCGCGTGCCGACGGCGTGATGATCGTCTTTGGCCCAACGTAAATCTTCTCGCCTTTTTGAATTGCGCGCTTCACGTCGTCTTCGCTGACAAAGTCAGCAGCCTCACGTCCATTCGCTGAAGGCTGCGACGCCTGCACCCGCGATGACGCGCCGCCATTTGATTCGACGCGCGGGGCTTCCGCTCGCGGTGGCGGCGCCGGCAGTGGCGCTTCGGACGGCCGGTTAGCGAGAAAGCGATCGACGATGGCGGCGATCTCATCCCGATTGATCTTCGGCGCTGTTGTAGCGACTGCCGGCGCCGGACGCGATGCGCTGATGTTGGGCTGCGGTTGCGATGCAGGCGTGACTGGCCTCGGCATCACACTCGACTGAGCAGCGGCTGCCGGCCGCTTGCTGGCAACCGGTCGGGTCTCGAACGCTACGCGCTTAATATCCATCAAGTGCAGCGGCGAAACATTATCCGAAGTGACGTTGCCGCCCCACGATCCGCATCCGAGCGTCATCGACGGTGGCAGCGCCGTCGAGAATCCAATTGCGCCGTGCGTCGTAGGCGTGTTCACCGTAATGCGCGACGCGGGCATCTCTGCGCCGTAACGAACCGCTGCTTCGCGCGACCGAGTATGAATGCCGGCGGTGTGGCCCATGCCCCCGTAATGCAAAATTTCATTGCATCGCGCGGCGCCTCGTTCCAATCCGTCTTCGACATAGAACGCAAGAATCGGCGAAAGCTTTTCCATCGACAACGGAAAGTCGCGACCCACGCCACCAACATCCGCCATCAAACAACGCGTGCCCGGTGGCACGCTGATGCCGGCCATACTGGCAATCTTCTCAACAGACTTGCCGACGATCGCCGGATTCAAGCTGCGTTGCGGCGTCGCGACAATCTTCGCGAGTTGATCCGCTTCGGATTGACTCAAGAAATGCGCGCCCTGAAGTTTGAATTGCTCGCGCACGGCCGTTTCGACCGGCGCGTCGACAACGATCGCCTGCTCAGAAGCGCAAATAGTTCCGTTGTCGAAACATTTGCCCGTCAAAATATCCTGAACGGCTTTCGGTACGTCCGCAGAGCGTTCAACGAAGACCGGAACGTTTCCCGGTCCAACGCCGAACGCCGGTTTGCCGGATGAATACGCTGCGCGCACCAGGCCGATTCCGCCAGTCGCGAGAATCACCGCCGTCATCTTGTGCTTCATCAAGGCTTCCGTGCCTTCGATCGTCGCCGTCGTCATGCAGCCGATCGCCTCGGCAGGCAAACCTTCTTTCACGCCTGCCTCGCGCATTGCTTTTACAGTTTCGTTTATGCAGCGCGCGGCCGAAGGGTGCGGCGACAGAACGATCGCGTTTCGTGATTTGATCGCGATCAGAATTTTGAAGATTGCCGTCGAGGTTGGATTAGTTGATGGGATGATGCCGGCGACAACACCGCGCGGGCTGGCGATCTCGACAACGTCTTTCGTTTCAGAGACAACTCCGACCGTCCGCAGATTCTTAAAATAATTCCAGACGATCTCTGCCGAAAACTGATTCTTGACTTGTTTGTCTTCAGCGACGCCGTAGCCGGTCTCTTCCACCGCGAGTGCCGCGACACGCGGCGAGTCGCGCAACGCAGCTTTGGCCATCACGTCGCAGATGCGATCGATCTTTGCCTGATCAAAGCGGGCGACTTCAGCTTGCGCTCGATGCGCGGCCTCGACCAGGTCGCGGGCTTGTTGGACCGAAATTAAATCTTTGTCGGCCGACATGACTACCTCCATTGCCAATTGCCGATTTTCAATTGCCAATTGGGTTGGTGACTAATCGGCAATCGGCAATCGGCAATCGCAAATCGGCAATGCTTTACTTCGCTCGTTCTCTCGCGCTTTCACGCGCACTTAGCGAACGACCAGCATCGCCCTGGCCTAACTGACCGCGAGCGCCTCCGCCCAACTGAGATTGCTCATCCGGGCTGAAGCCCGTGCTGCCATTGACCGGCAATACGCGCTCGACTTCGGCATGCGGTCTCGGGATGACGTGCACGCTGATCAATTCACCAACGCGACGCGCGGCAGCGGCGCCTGCATCAGTCGCGGCTTTCACTGCGCCCACATCGCCGCGCACGAATACGGTCACATATCCTGCGCCGATGTATTCCTTGCCGAGCAATTGCACGTTCGCCGCTTTGACCATTGCGTCAGCAGCTTCGACCGCTCCGACGAACCCTTTTGTCTCGACCATTCCCAGTGCTTCGAGGGGCATGTTCGTGAGTCCTCACCTTCAAAGATTGTAGAAGTTAAAAAACAAATCGATTACGCCTCAAGCTACCACCGCGACGTTCAAGAATCAAGAGAGGTGAAACTCGAAATATTAAGTTTGACAACGTTTCTTAGCGGGCGTTATAGTGCGCGCCAACGTATAAGCTTGGCGGCTCGATCCGATTCTCGTAATAAGATCTCGCATCAGGGGTCAGGGCCGGTAAGCGACGCCTCCCGATTTGGTCGGCTCAGAAGCGAAATGACGCAAAGCATTGGAGAAAAACTGCGACTCGCACGCGAGACGCGAGGGATTGCTCTACGCGACATCTCTGAGCAGACGCGAATTTCGATGCGTTACCTGGAAGCAATTGAGACCGACGATTACCGAAGATTGCCCGGCGGAATTTTTAACCGCAGCTTCATTCGCGCTTATGCGAAGTTCATCGGCTATGATGAAAACGAGGCGATTGAAGACTATGCGCGAACGATGCGCGAACGCGGCGAATCTAATGATGACGACACCCCAAAGTCTTTTCATTCGCTCGTCTATACCGACGACGCAGCGAACCAGAAACGTTCACCCCTGATGACTCTGCTGCTGGCGATTGTTATTCTCGCGTTACTTTCGGCAGCGGTGTATTTCGGTCTGCGTTTTTATAACCGGGGCCTGCGCTCGCAAAATGGTTTGCGTCATCAGATAGAAAATCAGCAGGCCGTCACGTCGCCTCGAACTTCGTTTGGCGCGCCGGCACAGCTCGAGGAGGTAAGACACGCCTTTAGCGTTTAAGAATTGGAAACCCGAAACACTGCCGTATGCGCAGTGTGCAATCATGTGCGAAGTGTGAATGCCTGCAGCAAATCTGCGGGCTTTTTTGTTGGTCGTGAAAACTGAGTGACAAGTTAGGAGTAGCAAGAACGAATAATGATAACTGAGAACATTCCCGAAGGACTGACATTCGACGACGTGCTTTTGGTGCCGGCGCGATCCGACGTGCTGCCGACTGAGACGGACACCTCAACGCAATTCACGCGCGGCATTCGCTTGAATATTCCGTTGTGTTCGGCGGCCATGGACACGGTGACGGAGGCCTCGTTGGCGATTGCGATCGCACAACAGGGCGGCATCGGTGTGGTTCACAAGAACATGACTGTCGAGCGCCAGGCCCAGGAGGTCGACAAAGTAAAGAGATCCGAGTCCGGGATGATCGTTGACCCGGTAACGATCCCTCAGGATCGGCCGGTGCGCGAAGCTCTGAACGTGATGCAGCGCTTTCACATCAGCGGCGTCCCCGTGGTCGATGAAGACGGCCACCTCGTCGGCATCATTACGAACCGCGACCTGCGATTCGAGACACGCTTCGAGTTGCCCGTATCTGAGGTGATGACTCCACAGCCGCTGGTCACCGTGCCCGTCGGCACGACTCTCGATCAGGCGAAAGCGGTCTTGCAGGAGCACCGAATCGAGAAGCTGCTCGTCATCGATGACGACAAGCATCTGAAAGGACTGATCACGGTTAAGGACATTCAGAAAGCGATTAGGTATCCGACCGCGGCCAAGGATCATCTCGGTCGCTTGCGCGTAGCGGCAGCGATCGGCGCGACCGGCGATTACACAGAAAGAGCCGATGAGTTGGTCAAGGCTCGGGTCGATTGTTTGGTAATCGATACCGCGCACGGCCATTCCTCGCGCGTGATTGAAGCAGTTCGTGAAATTAAGCGGCGCTATCCCGATACGCAACTGGTTGCCGGAAACGTCGGCACAGGCGAAGGCGCGCGTGAATTGATCGACGCCGGCGTCGATGGCGTGAAGGTCGGCATTGGGCCCGGTTCGATTTGCACGACGCGCGTCGTCACTGGCGCGGGCGTGCCGCAAATCTCCGCGATTCAATCGTGCGTGCAGGCCGCGAAAGGAACGGGAGTGCCGATCATTTCCGACGGTGGCGTGAAATTCTCCGGCGACATGGCGAAGGCCATCGCCGCCGGCGCAGACGTCGTGATGATCGGGTCGCTATTCGCCGGAACTGAGGAAGCTCCGGGTGAAGTGATTCTCTACCAGGGCCGCAGCTTCAAGATGTATCGCGGCATGGGATCGATCGGGGCGATGCGCGAGGGCTCGCGCGATCGTTATGCCCAGCACGAAGTCGAAACTGAATCGAAGTTGGTTCCGGAAGGAATCGAAGGTCGCGTTCCTTATCGCGGCACACTCGCAGAGATGGTGACGCAGCTTGTCGGCGGCTTGCGATCAGGCATGGGCTACACCGGTTGTCACGACGTCAGGGAGTTCCAGGCGAACACTCGCTTCCTGCGCATCACGGCCGCGGGGCTGCGCGAATCGCACGTGCACGATGTGGTGATTACTAAGGAAGCACCGAATTATCGGTTGGAGTAGGGTGAGTCTCTTAAATTACTGGTTCCAAACGGCCAAACGCAGAACTGGGTTGCTGTCTGGTAAGTGCGCGGCGATCAATTCAAAGTCCCGACGATTAGTCGTCGCTATCCCATATCCATGTCCAAGAGCAGTAGCTGCGATAAAAATGTCCCTCCAATGTTTATTCCGTTCACTCTGCCCTAGCCGCTGGTAGATGTAAGCTGCGATTCTCGCGGATGTATCGTCGAAAGCCAATTGCGTCATACCACTGCTCAATTGTTTGATCCGTGACTGATATTGATTCGCTTGTTCGGATGTGATTCGTCCTTTGACAAGCTCTTTCTCAATTCCACTCACTGCCTCGAAGATCGTCATTGAAGTCAACGCTGGAAACTCTTTCAGGCGATTAAAGTAACCAGCAACGTGATTAAGTACGTAAGGATTTTTGTTTCTCCAACGGCTAAACACGTCGGTATCGACGACTAGGATTGTTTCGGCCAACGGAGGAATGAGTGGCATGAGGTGAGAGGGTTAGTCGATGAAGGCATCTTCTCCCAAGTGCGGACGTTCAGTTATCGCAACCCTCTCCGCATCGTCCAAGCCTTCCAGCGTCGAAGCAGCTAAAGCGTTGTAACGCTCCACCAAAGTGGCGTCTAGTTGCTCTTCCATGTTGACGAGCTTCTGCAAATCGTCGTCCCACGTTGTGGCGGGCAATCGTGGCGCATTGGGAAAGTTATAATGAGCCAGGCCAATGTTGGACCGAACCCTTATTGCCACGGGATGGCCGTTATCGCTAATCAGTTCCCGGTATACTTGCTCGAAGTCTTCGATGTTCTTATCTATGACTGTTATGGTGCCTTCGCCTAGCGGAACTTCAATGCCGAAAAGCGACTGGCGTTGAAAGCAGTGGTAAACAAAGTCGCTCGATAGATTCCAAGCTGCCAAAGCTGCGGCGATTTCTTTACTTGCCGAATAGAATACCGTTAGAACGCCTTCGAACGGCCACCCGAAGGCGCGCTCGGTGATTGCATGATACAGGAGACTGGTGGCTTCCATATCTTGACCTTCGATGAAAGATGGGACCTCGAACCGTTGACCTGTGGCACGCTCAATAACCATCAGTCGATACATCGTCTGACGGAGCTTGAGCATCTCGCTAATATCGCGTAATGATTCGTTTAGCCGGAACCAAAGATCCAAACCAAGTCCGACAAGGCGTGTTTGCGTCGCTAGGCTTAACGCAGCCCGTAATGTTGATAGGCGAAAATCCGACTCGGCCGTCTTCTTAGAGGTTTCAAATCCGAAGCTCACACTAAGAGGAAGAAAGCCATTCGCGCCAGACTCTCCGGTAAGGGTCACAATCATTCTCACGTTCGGATCGATCGCCGCCTTGAGAACAACCCGCCCGTCTTCGATGTCTGAATCATCAAGATCTATGAGTTCTAGTCGGAAATACCCTCCAAAGTTTGGTACTGAAATCTCAATAGATAGGTTTTCCGATGAAGATAGGTTTTCCGATGGGGCGGTGATCACACCGTTGGCAGAAAGCAAAGAGATAATTTGCGCGGCGACCTGAAACTGATTCTCTGTTACGGCCGTACTCATCTGGCTAGACCTCACGCTTGACGTCGAACGAATCTTAATGGAGACGGACACCCTTATCAATCCATTCCATTCAAGCAGCCCCCTCACCGCATCGAGACCAGCACATCCGCGAGGCGTCCCACCACGCTAATCAGCGAGCGGCCGGCATCTCTGAAGTGACCTTGCCCGGCCAACTCTTCCGCGCCCGCGGCGCCTGACGCCGAGCCGACTAACTTCACATAGTAAGGCTGCAACTCAGGTGTGCTGCGGAAATAGATCTCCAATTGATCCAGGCCGACGCGGAAATCTTCAAAGCTCTGCTTCAATTGTGCCTTGTTGCGGTCGTTCGTCGGTGACGCCTGGCCGGTTTTGGCTGACGCGTCGATCGCTTCGATGTCTTTTGCGACGCCGCCTAACAAATAAAGAAACGTCGTCAGGTTCTTGATCTGCGTCGCGACCCTCGTCGCGCCTTCAGTCTTTGCGGCTTGTGTCGCGGCGTCGGTCGCAGCCGGCTTTGTCGTTTTGGAGGACGAGGTTCCACGCCGCGTCGTACGCGAACGTGATTGCGCGAGCGCGGCAGCGGGAATGATTAGGATGAGGGCGATGGCGAGCGGTGCTATTCGTTTCATTACTCCTCCAATATCGTCAGTTGGATTTCAGGCTGATACAATTCTGATGTACAAGTTCGATAAGTACAATCCCGAAGCGTCGGGATTCTGACTTCATGCCGCAGCGAACTCTGAAAGTCGAGCGACTCGGACGCGTCGAATACGGCGCTGCGCTCGACATGCAAAAGCGAACTGAGCGCGCCGTTTTGACGGGCGAGCAGCCGGACACGTTGCTTCTGCTCGAACATCCGCACACGCTCACGCTCGGCCGGCGATCGGGCGCGAATGGCATCATCGTGCCCGAAGATCTCTTGCGAGCACGCGGCGTCAGTGTCTTTGAAACAAATCGCGGCGGAAAGGTCACTTATCACGGCATTGGCCAACTTGTCGGTTACCCGATCATCAACCTGAGTCCCGATCGCGAAGACGTGCATCGCTTTGTGCGCGACCTGGAAGAGGTCTTGATTCGGGCGATGGGTGATTTTGAGATTGAAGCGTTTCGTATTCCCGGTCTGACCGGCGTGCACACGTCGCGCGGCAAAGTCGCCGCGATCGGAGTTCACGTCGCGCGGTGGGTCACGACTCATGGCTTCGCTCTGAACGTGAATACCGATTTGAGCTTTTTCAATCTCATCATTGCGTGCGAAGGTGAGCCGGTGACTTCGATGAACGAACTGCTCGGACGCGAAGTCGATATGGCTACCGTCGCCGATCGGATTGTGACCCGATTCGCCGAAGTGTTCGACTATTCTGAATGCAGCGATCAACCCCTGTATGAACCAGCCGAAGAGCTTTCTGTTCGATAAAAAGGACGGCATTGGGACGATCACGCTTAATCGTCCTGAGCGTTTGAACGCGATCACGTTTGAGGTCTATCACGAGCTGACGAATTTCTTCGCTCAACTCGGTGATGAGGATGATGTGCGCGTCGTGGTGATCACCGGCGCGGGCCGTGCGTTCTGTTCCGGCGGCGATGTGCGCGACATCATCGGTGAATTGACCGGCCGTGATTCCGAAGGCTTGCTGCAATTCACCCGTTTGACATGCGAGTTGATTCGCAAAATGCGCGCCTTGCCGAAACCGATTATCGCCAGTCTCAACGGAACCGTCGCCGGCGCCGGCGCGTGCATTGCGCTGGCCTCTGACATTCGCATCGCCGCGGAAGAAGCGAAGATCGCGTTCATCTTCGTGAAAGTCGGCCTGGCAGGCACCGACATGGGTGCAACTTATTTATTGCCGCGCGTTGTCGGTTTAGCGAAAGCAACTGAGCTTCTGATGACCGGCGATTTTGTTGAAGCTGCGGAAGCCGAACGCATCGGTCTCTACAATCGAGTCGTGCCGCGAGATCAACTTGAAGCTGCGACGTTGGAATTTGCTCGGAAACTCGCGAATGGTCCTTCGCTGGGGATCGCTAAGACAAAAGAGATGCTCAATCGCGAAATGCACATGCCGTTTGATTCGGCGCTGGAAGCTGAAGCGGTGACGCAGGCATTGTGCATGCAGACGCCCGACTTCAAGGAAGCACATGCGGCTTTTCTGCAGAAGCATCCGGCAAAGTTTAGTTAATCTTCTTCAGGTGGGTCACTCTCCTCGTCCGGTGATTCGTCTTCGTCTTCTTGGTAGACTTCGTAACCTGTCGAATCGTCGTAGTAGTAATTTCCACCGATAGATTCTGAAACAGAGTCCGAGTTCTCATCCTCAGTGCGCGGCTCCCGATTGTCGGCTTCGCGATTGTTTGGCTTGTCCATCTGATCAATGATAGCCGACATCGTGAGATTGACGCTTCCGACGATCTATCCGATCACCGATACCGGCATCTCAGGCATGTCACATCGCGATCAGGTGAAGCAACTGATTGAAGGCGGCGCGACACTGATTCAGCTGCGCGACAAGCGAGCGTCGCCACGCGAGTTCTTTCAAGATGCGCGCGAAGCTCTGAACATCGCACATTCGGCTGGGATCAAATTAATCATCAACGATCGTGTAGACATCGCGCTGGCTATCGGCGCCGACGGAGTTCACCTGGGACAGACGGACATGCCGGTCGAAGCAGCGCGACGGCTCCTCGGCGACCACGCGATCATCGGCTTCTCGACGCACAATCTGAATCAGGTCGAAGAGGCGGCCCGGTTGCCGATTGACTATCTCGCATTCGGGCCGATCTTTCCGACGGCGACGAAAGAGAATCCCGATCCGATTGTCGGGTTGACTGGGCTCGCCCAAATCAAGAATTTGGCGGGATCACTCCCGCTGGTCGCGATCGGAGGGATAGGCGCCCACGCGATTCGTGAGGTGCTGATGTCTGGGGCTGACTCGGTTGCGATTATCTCCGCGGTGCTGAACCGGGCTCACCCGATTGCGGAAAACCTCAGGAATCTGCAAAGTCTCGCCATTTTGGCCTGAGAAGGCCAACTGTGCTCAACATTTTGTGCTTGCGTTTTACGCGGCGAGTTTGTCATTATGGCGATGGCCGTCGTTCAAGGGCGGTCTCCACATTGCCCGTCCTCCCGAGCACCTCAAACTAGCGAACACAAATCTACTCATGACCTTCTTCGACCTTCCGCCAATCATTGAACGCATGCTGCTGGTCTCTGACAAGATCAGCGATCTGAATTTCTCTGTCGGTCAATTGCCGCAAGTCGAGGTGAACGGCAAGCTCACGCCGGTGCAACCGCTGGGTCTGCAAAAGCTGACGCCGTATCAGACTGAAATCATCGCGATGACGCTGCTCCAGGAAAATCCCGAAGCGGCTGATCGTTTGGTGAAGACCGGCACGGCCGATCTGAGTTACTCGCTGCCATCGCGGGCGCGTTTTCGCTGCAACATCTTTCAGCAGCGCGGTGTGTACTCGATCGTGATGCGCGTGATTCCGACTGATATTCCGTCTCTTGGCTCTCTCGGTCTGCCACCGCAGATCTCTGACATCGCCGAGCTGCGAAATGGTCTCGTTTTGATCACGGGCCCGACGGGTTCAGGTAAGAGTTCCACCCTGGCGGCGGTTATCGACATCATCAACGAGACGAAGCATTACCACGTGGTTGCGATTGAAGATCCGATTGAGTATCTCCACACGCACAAGAATTCGACGATCAACCAACGTGAAGTCGGTCACGACACGAAAGATTTTCCTTCCGCGTTGCGCGCCGCTCTGCGCCAGGCGCCAAAAGTGATCTTGATCGGTGAAATGCGCGACTATGAAACAACTGAGATCGCGCTTGAAGCCGCGGAGACCGGCCACCTGGTGCTCTCGACTCTGCATACGATCGATGCTTCCAAGACCATCGATCGCATCATCGGTCTGTATCCAAAGAATGAAGAGCCCATCATTCGCACGCGGCTGGCGCAAACTTTCCGATACATTCTGTCGCAGCGTTTGATTCCGCGTGCGGATTTGCGCGGCCGAATCGCAGCCGTAGAAATCCTGAAGTCGACGCCGCGTACCCGTGAGTACATCGAGAATGGCGAGTCCGAAGGCAAGTCACTGCTTGACGCGATGCATGACGGCAAGCTTGAGGGCATGCAGGACTTCGATCACGTCATCAAAGACCTGATCGAGCAGAAGATCATTACGCTCGAGGACGGGCTCGGTTTCGCCACGAATCAAAACAACTTGTTGCTGTCGCTCAAGGGTTTGACTTCGGGTGAAGACTTTATGCGAGCCGAAGCACAGAGTGTCCTCGCGTCGAACCCGCAGTCGCGCTTTCCAGCCAGCTTTACGTTCAACGAATAGACG